>UNSK01000017.1 GCA_900552525.1 Candidatus Gastranaerophilales bacterium
CGCATTACTGGCCAAAAAATCAGGATATTCACTTAACCCTGCTAAAATGCTTAAAAATATTAAAAAATCTTTCTTAGCAAATGTAAAATTCCACGATAAAGAAGTTATAACTATTGGAGCAGGCTCTTGTATAGGTGGGCTTGCCGGCGGATATATGGTTGATAAAAATCCTGAGAATAGAAAAGCAAAACGACGTGAAACAGTCATGCAGCTTGGTAATATTTCCATACCAATTATTACAGTAGAAACGTTTGCTAAGTTCGGTAAGAAGTTTGGTAAGCTAGCTCAGGCAGCTTCTGCAATTGCCGGTATATTTACAGGAGTTTATGTAGCCAATATTCTTATGAACAAGCTCGGTAATCTATTGTTCAGGAATAAAAACGAAAGAGGTGTCAAGGCAACAGATTTTTCTGCTCACGTAGATGATATGGTTGTTGCAGCATCTTATATATCTGATAATAAGTATGTACATTCTATTGCCAGAATTGTTCCTCTCGCACTTATGATTCCAGGCTATGAAGTTGGTACGAAAAAAGTCCATTAGAAAAGGACAAAACTACACACAACCAGCAGTTCTGTCCTTTAGATTAAATTTTTCATACTCCCTAAATCTCTGTAAAACTCCTATGCTAATCCCAAAGCCTTTCTATACCATGAGAATGATTGAATTTCATAACCATTGAAAGTTGTTTTAACCTGTTGTTTTTTTAGGTAGTTTTCGAATTCGTCACTAAATGCAGATTTAACTGTCTTTGTTTCTTTAGAAATCAGTTTCATCGTTTTTTCTCCTATATTATAAGTAACACACCAATATATAAAAACCGTGAATTATACCAGTTAATTTTCTACACCACTTTTATGGGTCTATTTTAGCATAAAAATTGAGGTTTAGCAATTAGTATGTAAAGAAATGTAAGCGAATTTGACAAAAATTATTCTCAAGAATTAGAAGTATATAATCACAAAGAATATGAGTATATATTGATTTCATAACCTGTTTAAGCTATTGTAAATAAGTAATAGGGTAGTTAGGAGTATTATCAATGTATAATGTTGCAATCATCGGCGCTGGTCCTGCCGGAATATTTTCTGCGCTTGAGATAATTAAGCTGCGTCCGGAATGGAAAGTTATTCTTATTGAAAAAGGGCAAAAAATAGAAAAACGTAAATGTCCGATTAGAGAAGGTTCGCCAAAATGCGTAAACTGCAAACGCTGCGGTCTTTTATGCGGCTGGGGCGGAGCCGGTGCATTTTCTGATGGTAAACTAACACTTACGCCTGATGTTGGCGGCCACCTCGTAGATTATATGTCAAGAGAAAAAGTTGAACAGCTTATTAAGTACGCTGATAACATGTATTTGGAGCATGGTGCTACTGATGAAGTGTTTGGTACTGACATGGAAGTTTTTAGAGAAATAGAAAGAGAAGCTGCTTTAGCTGAATTAAAGCTCGTACATTCTCCTGTCAGGCATCTAGGAACTGAAAGGAGTCTTGATGTTCTAAAACATATGCAGGATTTTCTTGATGAAAGAATTACAATTCTCAATAATGTTACTGCCCAAAGCCTTATTGTAGAATGTGAACAGGTTAAAGGTATTGTTCTTGATAACGGAGAAACCATAAAAGCACAATATACAATTATAGCACCTGGTAGAGAAGGAGCAGATTGGCTTACACATGAGTTTGCTAAAAATAAAATAGGCATGGTTAACAATGCTGTTGATATCGGGGTAAGAGTTGAACTTCCTGCTCCTGTGTTTGCACCTTTGACGGATAAGTTGTATGAGTCAAAGCTGGTGTATTATTCACCGACATTCGGAGATGAAGTTAGAACATTCTGTATGAACCCTAATGGTGAGGTAGTGCAGGAAAATTATAACGGTATCGCAACAGTAAACGGGCATAGCTATGCAAACATCAAGACAAATAATACAAACTTTGCTCTTCTGGTAAGCAAAAAGTTTACAGAACCATTTAAAGAACCTATTGCTTACGGGCAGCATATTGCAAGTCTTGCTAATATGCTTGCAGGCGGAATACTAGTACAAAGATTTGGCGATTTGCTTGAAGGAAGACGTTCAACACCAGACAGAATTAAGTCAAGTATCATAACACCAACTCTTAGCTGCGCAACTCCGGGTGATTTGAGCCTTGTAATACCTTACAGGCAAATGAAAAGCATTATTGAAATGCTGTTTGCGCTTGATAAAATTGCACCGGGGACGGCTTCCAGATATACACTTCTTTACGGTATAGAGGTAAAATTCTATTCAGCAAGGGTAAAATTGACAAATGAACTTGAAACAGAAGGGGTTAAAAATCTATTTACAATCGGTGATGGAGCCGGTGTAACAAGAGGGTTAATACAAGCTTCTGCCTCAGGTGTTTATGTAGCCCAGACTATCTGCGCCCGCGGTTAGTGCTACGAACGTAGACATTTTGATGGCAGACACAAGCAATATTACAAGATTAAATATTACTACAAGCCTGCCTCGAAGTTGGACTAATAGAATATTAGCGTAATCGGTTAATCTATGCTAAAATAAACTTATGGATGGAGTCGATCAGGAATTTATAGACAATCTTAAATCCCGCGTAAGTGAGAAAATTGAGCATCTTGATTTGTACCAGTTTAAAGGCAGCGTATCAAAACTTGTTGGCTTGACTGTAGAAGTCAAGCTTCCAGGACTTAAAATTGGCGATTTATGCTATATTGAAGCTGCAAACGGCGAGAAAAAACCGGCAGAAGTTGTTGCGTTTAAAGGTGATGCTGCGCAATTGCTTTTGCTCTATGACGGTACGGGAATCGGGCAGGGAAGTCTTGTTACAACGACCGGAAAACCTATTATAATTCCTGTGGGAGATTTTCTGCTCGGCAGGCTGATAAATCCTATGGGAGATCCGATTGACGGCAAGCCTATGGATATAGAAGGCGCTCTCTGGCGTCCTGTAGAAGGACCGCCGCCGGGACCTTTTGAAAGACCTATTATTACAGAAATGTTCTCTACAGGTGTAAGGGCGATTGATTCATGTTTAACCTTCGGCTGCGGACAGCGTATGGGCTTGTTTGCCGGTTCTGGAGTCGGTAAAAGTACACTTCTCGGTATGATTGCTAGAAATTCTGATGCAGACGTAAACGTTGTTGCGCTAATAGGAGAACGCGGCAGAGAGGTTAAAGAATTCGTTGAGGACGCTCTTGGCCCTGAAGGTATGAAAAAATCAGTACTTGTCTGTTCAACAGGTGACCAGCCGCCTCTAATCAGACAAAAATGTTTATTAACTGCAACAGCAGTCTGTGAGTACTTTAGGGATCAGGGTAAAAAGGTTTTCTTGATGACAGATACTGTAACGCGTTGTGCGATGGCCGGACGTGAAGTTGGACTTTCAATTGGTGAACCGCCAACGATGAAAGGTTATCCGCCTTCAATATTTTCATGGCTTCAAAAAGTCCTTGAACGGGCTGGAAACAGTCCAAAGGGCTCAATAACAGCTTTTTATACCGTACTTATGGAAGGTGATGATATTAATGATCCTATCGTTGATACTGTGCGTGGTATTACAGATGGTCACATTTTCTTATCCAGAAAAGTTGCAGAAGCTAACCACTATCCTGCTATCGATATACTGGGCAGTATTTCAAGACTTATGTCTGCAATTGCCAGCCAGCCGCATAAAGAGGCTGCTGCTAAACTTCGTAAAATTATGGCAATGTACAGGGAAAATAAAGATTTGATTGACGTTGGTATGTATCAGCCTGGAACTAATCCGAAACTGGATATTGCTATTGAAATGATGCCTAAAATCAATGCATTCTTACAGCAAAGAACTACAGACAGCGTTAATATGCAGAATACAATCGATACGCTTATTAATATGATGTCTGGAGTGGATATTTAAAAAATAGTTCTCATTAACTAGCAAATTTTATTTTTAGGCGGTTTATCCTTTTTAAAGAAAGGAGTTCTGTCTTGAAAGTTACATTACAAACCAACCAGCTGTCTTGCAAGGCATCAGCCAGAGATTTAAAATTTTTGGACAGCATTCGCGATAAAAATGTTGCTGTATTTGATTCTTTGCAGAAACAAAAAATTGAAACTCTCTTAAAATATAGGGAAGTGCAAAAGGTTATAGAAAATTATCATGATCTTTTGAATAATTACTCTAATTCCGGTGTGGCTGCAGAGATTATTATGAAAGCTAAAAGCGATTTAGAGGATATGAAGGTATTTAAAGATACTTTATGGAATAAATTAAGGGAAATTAACTTTGCAATTTTAGCAGAGGAAGAAAAGAATTATTAGGAAGGGTCTGTATGTTAATAGGTAAAATAAATTCCGGTAATTTAGGGTTTAAAGGTATATATGATCCGAATGTATTAATTACCGGCAGTTCAGGATATATTGGAAGTCATTTGGTCCCCAAACTTGCAGATGACGGGGTTAATTGTATAGTGTGTTGCAGAGATAAATATAAACAGGAGTATCTAGATACTATTATTGCAGAGATAAACCGCTATAAGACTGATAAGAGTTTATGTTCTTTTGCAAATTTTGATTTGACTAATGAAGCAGAAATCAATAAACTTTTAAAAGAAAATAAGCCTGTGGATGCAGTTATCCACCTTGGAGGGTCAACATATAATTCCGAATCAATAGTTAATCCAAGGAAATATTATGATAACAATGTTATTGCATCAAGAAATCTTGTTAACTCTATGCTTGACAATGATGTTAAAAATATCTTGTATGTTTCAACAGCATCAATTTATCCCAAAACTGTTCAAGGAAGAGTTTCCGAAAAAAGAACACCAGTTCCCAAAACCCCTTATGCAAAAACAAAATTCATTACAGAACAATTGATTAATGATTACAAGGTTTATGGTTTAAAATCTACAATCCTAAGACTTTTTAATGTTGCCGGAGCTCACGGGTTTAATGATTTGGATATTGGTAAAAATGTAATAACGGTACTTCTAAATTTGATAAAGGATAATAGGCTGTTTACATTAATGGGAAATGATTATCCTACTCCGGATGGTACATGTGTAAAAGATTTTATTCATGTTGATGATGTTACAGAGGCAATTGGTAAATCTGCGGCAAAGCTTTTAGAACCGGATACAGCTTCTCAAACTTATAATTTAGGTACCGGTAAGGGAACTTCTCTGGGTGAGCTTATAAGAAAAAGTATTGATATAACTGGTAAGGAATTAAAGCTTCGTATAGGAGCAGCATTAGAAGACGAAGTTCCAAGTTTAATTGCCAATAATACAAAAATTAAAAAAGATCTTGGATGGGCGCCTCAAAAAAATATAGATGAGATAATAACAAGCTGCTGGAAATGGATACTCCAGAACGGAGGTAAAAGATGATATTAGCTGTAAGTGTAAATAATACCGGTTATACAAATAGGATACGTGCAAAAAAATCTGAGAAATTACAAAATAAATATTCAACAATCGCTTTTAAAGGCGGAGAAAATCCAAAGCAGGTTGCATTTGTTTCTTTTGAAACAGTTCCGATAAATAAAACAGGCGGTATGGCTGATGTTGTAGGCGAACTTGCACCGGAGTTAAATAAACGCGGTATGGATGTGAGATGTGTAATTCCTCTGCTTAATGCTCAGGGCGGAGTTCCTGTCAATGATAAGGGACAGCAGATATATAGAACACCAAAAGGCAAGGAGTTTCCTGTTAATGATCTTGGAATAGATTTTGATTACGATTATGGTACAAAAAGCGGGAAAGGGAAGATTTTTAAGGTAAATGACAGTCGTGTAAAGTTTCCTGTGTATGTTCTTTATTGTCCTGATGATGTTTCTAATAACAAAACAGAGTATCAGGGTTGGATAATGGATCAGGTTAAAAATCAGGAAGCTTTCTGTAAAGCAGGACTTGAAGCTCTTAAAAAACTAAAAGATGCTGAAGATTTTAACCCTAAATACGTTATGTCATATGAATGGACAACTGCACCGATTATAGAAGCTATGAGTAAGGATGAGTTTTATAAGGATAAAATTAAAATAGCAAATATAAATAATTTCGGGCCTGTCTATCAGGGGCGTGTAGGTGCGCCGGTAGCTGCACCATATATTTTGAACAATCAGGAACTTGACAAACATTGTGCTGAACCGCGTGTAAGGGCTCTTCTTGAAGAAATCAGCAGAGCAGTTGAAGCTAGAGCCGGCGAGTTACATCCTTTAAATATTAATGAAGAAATTTCGAGAGGTGATTATAAAGCGGCTTATTTAAAAGTTGCTGAAAATTATGAAAAATATATTCCATACACAACAAATCATCTTGGATTTATGGATAGTATGGTTATGGACAGTTTTCCTAAAAAAGGGTGGTTTAAACAATATTATAACTTTTATGTACCTGCAGTTAGGACATCAGATTCAATAGTAAGTTGTTCTGATACATACATAAGAGAATTAGCAGAGGAAGACAGGTATTCAGATGGTGTTTCTAACCTGATGAACTTAGAAAGGCTTAAGAGTTTTGGCATAACAATCGGTATGGATTACAGCCTCCATAACCCTGCTGCAACTGAAAAAGAAACAACTAACCCTGTTAAGTATCCATTTTCTGCTAATGAAAAAGAGCTTGAAACAAATTCCAATTTGTTAGATTATAAAACCGGTAAAGCTATGAATAAATCTTACCTTCAGGAAATTTTAGGGGCCAAGGTACCAGATAAGGAAACTGCTTTTAATAAAACAGTAGGTGCAAAGCAGTATGGTTTCCTTGAGAATGACCCGAATGCACTCGTTTCGACCTTTATTACACGATACGATCCACAGCAGAAGGGTGTTGATATTGTAATAAAAGCAGCAGAAAAATTGCTTGAAGAAGAAAAGGATGCACAAATAATTCTTGCAGGGCCGGATTTTAGTAAAGATTATGCTCTTATAAAAGAGTATCTGGAGAATGTAGTGTATAAATATCCGGGCAGGGCAGTTTTGTGTGACGGTTTTATAAACAATATTTCACAGTTTTATGCAGGATCGGACACAGTTTTAATTCCCAGCAGATTTGCACCTTTTGAACTAGTTCAGCTTCAGGGTATGAGGATGGGGGCAATTCCGATAGTATCTAACGCTGGAGGGCTTGCCGAAATTATTGTAGATCCGCGGGAAGGCAGGGACGAAGAAATTCTCGGGTTTAAAACTGAAAAATCTCTTTTCCTTACGGATGATCCTTACAAATCATACTGCGATACAATAAAACGGGCACTTGATATTTATAGAAACGAACCGGCAACGTGGGATAAAATGCTTCTTAACGGTCTTAGATACAAACGCAGCTGGGATTTGCCTGCACAAAAATATTTGGAAACAGTATTTAATCCTAAAAACTATAGTAACATTAAAGATTTGTTCTATATTGATTCAAAGTTTAGCACAGGTGAAATAACCTCAGAAAATCTTGAGAAACAAAGAGAAGATTTGGAGTACTTAAGGCATAAAGGTTATTCACAAATTATCCAGATTGATAAAGAGAATAAACAATTAAAAAATCTTGCTGCAGAATACGGTATAAAGTATAAAAATATCGAACTGGGTGATACTCCGACTGAGGAAAGTGCGGTAAAATTGCTAAAAGAAATTGATAATGACAGTGAAAAAAGTTTTATTAACGAGTCAGAAGGAAAAAATAATAAATCTGTACTGGCATGTTTCTACCTTGCATATAAAACTCTCGACAGCATCGATAAAATTATGGGAAAAATATGGACAGAGCGGGAGAAGGATTTTTATGAAGTAATATGGGGGGACAAAAATAAGATTAAAAATATTATGACAAAGCTCTCAATACTTGGCGAGAAATATAGTCATGATATCAAAAAACTTTCTCTGGGCGAACTATTCAGTGTAAATGCCGGTTTTATAAATTCAGCAGCAAGAAGAACCAGAGAAATTCTTGAAAAATTCAAGGAATTGAACTCCTGGAAAGAGGTAGTATACTCAGGCAGACATTATATAAAATAGAAATTGAAATTTGATATTTATGTAATATAATTAAATGTGAAATTTAGTGGTAATGTGTATTATATACAATATTAAATTTTGTAAAATTTTTAATTTACATGCCGGATAAATGGCAAAAAATATTTTTTTACATTCTTTATATATTTAGAAGGAGTTTCAGAAGGTGTTTGTAAATAAAATTAATAGTGTACAGAATATCGGGTTTAAAGGCTACCAGCACGTAAAGAATGATTTGGGCGAAACGGTAATGCGTTTTAATTTTCCATTTAACAGTGAAAAAGAAAACTGCGAAATCCAGATTTTCAGCGCTGCGCCGACAGAAAACTATAACTATAAGCTTTCTGCGGCTCCAATTGCTACAATACCTTTAAAACCGGAAGGTGTAGATGTTAATTTACAGGATATTACTAACTTAGATAAAGATGCGCCTTTTGCATATAAAGTGGTTAGAAAAGACAAATCTACAGGGAAGGTTGTCTGGGAAGGTGCTGATACCGGTGTTAAAGTTAAAGAGCAAAATGGCGAATATGTAAATCGATTACAAGTGCATAATGTTGGTTTAGTTGAATCAAAAGATGGTACAAAAACTCTTGATTATGTTGGAGATCCTATTAGCAATTATACACATACACTTGTTTCACGCAAGGGAACTACTCCAATAGTTCAAGGTGCGGGGTATTTGATTACTCCTGATTCTTTAATGCCAGGTGCAATGTATAGAGGTTTTACAGAAGAAAATACCGGTGAAATCTATTATGATAAAGATTTCCAAAATAAAATGGAAGGTGTTATAAAAAACTTTTCTAATATTTACGGCGGAAGTATTGCAGGTGCTCAGAAGGCAATTCCTTACTTGAAGGAAAATGGATACAAATATATGTTCTCTACTCCGATTGCAAACGGTTCCAAAGGCTGGTCTCTCGGATACTGGAATAAAAACAACATGCAGGTTTCTCCGAACATGGGGAATACAGAAAACTTTGCATCATTTTTCAGAGATTTGTATACAAATGGGATGAAATACGTTTATGATGGTACATTTACTTCAGAAGGACTTGAAGGTATTCACTTCCAGTATGCTTTGAGATGGGCGGAAAAAACTCCTCAATCATATTACTGGTTCAGAATGAGCGGTTTGAAAAATTCAAATCTGGGGCTGGGGGCTATCCCTAAAAATAAGGAAAACCTGAGATTTAGAGTTGTTAATGCGCCTTATAATTATCAGCTTCAAGCTAATAGTACGTATAAAAAAATCGTAAATCCTGATTATAATTCTAAAAAAGAAACAATGTTTCAGATTTATGATGCTTCTCAGGCAAGCGAGAAGCAGATAAAAGCATTAGATAAAGCTATAATTAACTATGAAAAATTAACAGAAGGCAAAGCGCTTGATATAAATAACCATGACGATACTGTAATTAACTTTATATTCCAGATAGACCCTAAAGAATATGATAGAAGAATTGATGTTATTAATGAACTAAATAAAAAATTTGGTAAGAATATTAACCTTGACTCTGCTGATGGTACAATCATGGCAGCTCAGTTCTCTAACTTTAAAATTGATAAGAAAACAGAGGGCGGATTTGTTACCTGGGATGCTAACACTGATATGGTAAAAATGAATTACGGTATTTCCGGCTACGATGAAAAATTACTGCAGGCAATCGTAAGCCGTTCTGAACGTGATTATGAAAAACAAATGATTGAGCGCGGTGCTAGAGAAGTACAAGACTTGACTATTCAGTCTGGAAAATACTGGACTGGTAAAGTTAAAGATATTCAGACCATTTATACTGCTCAAACCGTGGGAAAAGCAAAAACAGTTGAAGACATCAATAAATTAATCAAAGATGGAAAATTGCCGGAAGAAGCTAAACTAAATAATGAAGCTCTCAGCAATATCTTGAACGGACAATATCTGTTGGCCCCAAAAGGAGTTATGGTTAAGGATGATGTGACTGTAAAATCATTGATGAAGCTTCCTCTTGATACTCTGGAATTTGGTGAAAATACTGTAGGTGTACTTTCTACATCATATTTCTCAAACAGAGCAACAACGGATGAAACAGTCGGAGTTTCAAGATTTGACTTGATGAAACAGAACAATCCGCATCTTGTTGAACCATATGTAAAAAACTACAAACGAGTAAATAGTTTATTTAATAATGAAATTAAAGACTTTGCTGACGCAATTATTAAGCAGGTCAATCAAACAGCTAATGAAAAACTTTTAGATAGTAACGGCGACTATACTGAATACGGCGAATATGTAATGGAGCTTGTTGGTCAGGATATTACTAAATATGCTTTCCTCAAATCATTAGGCGGTGATAATTTTAAGACAAAAATTCTGCCAAATGGCGAAATAACTTATGATTATGAAGCTTTGAAAGAAGGAACTAGCTTAAAGGCTCTTGATATAAACGGAAACAGTCCGGAAGACGAAGCTGAGAAACTAGAAAAGAAAATAGAAAAGGGAATTAAACATCTTTCTGATAGTGATATTTCTTATGTATCAGGGGCTATATCTAAAAGAATATCCGGTACAGATACTTCCAGTTTCCGTATCGCTGAGGCTCTTGTTGATAGAACAGGTCTCGGTTTAGACTGGAGGCTTGATGCCTGCAAAGATGTTATTGATATGGATGCAATCCGTAATGAAGATAACGCTTTTGATGATAACTGGGATGCTGTAATAAAATTTTGGGAGAAATTTGTACAAGGAGTAAAACAAGAAAATCCAAATTCCTACTTGGTTGCTGAAATTACAGATATAGAACCATTACTTCAAGAAACATATGGTTCAAATGCATATCCTTATAATAATATGACAAATGTAGGACAGAAATTTAATGGAGAACCTGATACTTTTGTAAAATTCTTTAACGAAACAGGTATTACCTCTGAAGCTGCCTATTCTTATTTCTTTACGGATTTATTAACGAATTTTGCTCCTTCATTTGACACTGGTACTACTGATAACAGCGAAAATCATGACCGTTTTAAAGCTCGTTTTGAATTGCTAATGCAGACAAGAAGTGTTGATTATCTGAGAAACCTGTATACCTTTATGGGAAACCATGATAAGCCGCGTATGATTCATGGTCTGGCAGTTGATATGTCAATGTTCCATGCTAATATTCTTGGCTCAGATGAAAGAGGGCATAAAACCCGCGAGGCTGCAATAGAAGTATTATCTGGTGCAAAAACAGCAGCAGATGTGCCAATAGAATTAAGATTAAATGTTGATAATAATGACTACTTCTTAACTACATCAGCAAGAGCCGTTGCAACAAGCAAGCTTTTGATGGATGTAATAAATGAAGAAAAATCAATTTCAGAAGAAGATAAAAAACGCTTAATTGATGCGCTTATTGACTTAACTAATGGTAACTATCTCGGTGAAGGTGTTACTGATAGTATGCAGAAAATTAAGATTAAAGAACTTTCTTCTTTACAAGCAGCTTTCGAAGAAATTTTGAAGCTCTCTGGTGTAGCCCTTACAAATGCAGAAATTGCAGAAGTAATAAAGAAAGCTAATGAGTTAAAGATTTCTGACTACTTAGTCCATGGTGATTTGGATTGGAAGGATATAGATCCGAAAATAAAAGAACGTAATGAAGCAAATGCAAGAGATATTTTAGGCAGTCAGAGTGATTATGGCAAGTATAGTTTATATACGGTTCAGCTTGCAAAATTACTCAAGGATGCTTATGCCCAAACAAACCCTAAGAAATCATTAGATGAAGGCTTCAAAGCTTTTGCAGAAAAATATGATAAAAATACTGTATTAGCTAATACAGAAGGGTTTAAGCGTATTGAAGATCCTGTAACTGCAATGAAAAAGAATGGATATGCAGCAAGAGATCTTAAAGTCGCTCTAAAAATGGCTGTTAAGCAAGCAGAATTTAAATCAGGCAAGCCTATAGAAAATAAAGAAACTATAATTGATTCTGCTTATAAATCTGCTACAGAGGCAGCTGTAGTAAAAGCTTCAATGATTATGGAATTTTTAAAAGGGCTTCCTGGTATACCTACAATGTATTCAGGTGATGAACTTGGTATGACAGGTTATGAAGAGAAAGCTAAAAACGTATACCTTCAAAACAGAAATGCTCTTCCTTGGACAGAAACCGAAGGTGAATCTGATATTGCGAAATATAGAAGAACTGTTATGAGTGCAATGAACGGGGCTTTAAAAGACAGAAGTAATCCTGAACTTGCTCCGTTGAATAATGGTACTCCTTATGCTCTTGAGGTTAAGGCTCACAACTTTACAAGAAGTGAAGCAACGGCAAGACTTGGGAATATTGGTGACAGAATAAATGAGATAAATGAGCAATTAAAGAGTAAAACTGCAGATAAAGCATTAAGTGCAGAGCTGAAAAAATTAGAGGAAGAAAGAAGGTTACTATCAAAAGATTTTGCTAAGATTGCTTATATGATGCAGAGTGCAAACGGCGATATGACAGTAACTCTGTTTAATGCCGGTGATGTAGATTTTTCAAATAGATGTAATTATTTTGAAAAATATGGTTTGGATACAGAGGAAAAACGTAAAAAATTCTTTGAAGAAAATAATATAGAAACAATAAATCCAGATAATAAATACATTCCAATACTTCCAAAATCTGAAGTAGATGCAATTATGCTTGGAGCAGGAATTGCAATTCCGGTTGGTACGGTATTTACAAACGCTAATGCCAAGGATAAAACGCAGTATGTTGTAAAAGAGATTGGCGGAAAACTCGGCATTGTTAAAAAAGACGGCGGAAAAATTGTAATGGATGGCAAGACTGCTAAAAATGGCGTAATGATTTTGAAACATATTAAGAATATCATATTTAAAGGTGCGCCGAAGAAAGTTTATTACAATAAACAATATAATTTTGCATCATATCCGTATAAACAGCCTGAGCAGACAATTCAAGGAGAAAAACTTTCAATTTTAGCAAAATAATTGGATAAACACGGGGATTAAAATGAGAGTTGGAATAGTCGGAATAAATAGCACTAATTTATTAAATAATCGGTACAAATTACACTCTAAAGTTTCAGCACCAAATATGGTTTTTCGGGGTATATTTGGATCTCCTGATGTTTCAGAGAAATTTAGATATGGTTTAGAAGCTTTGGACGAACATTCATTGCTTGTTGTGACTTCAAATGAAGAAATTGCTGATATGATTTTGTCACAAAACTCGGATAAGATAGATACTCCAATATTAAAAAAGTATACATTGAATGTTGAGAAAAAAGATTTGAAGAATAAAATTACCTTAGATTCAGATTTTGTAATATTCAAGAAACAAGATAAGTTTTTTATTATGGGGGTGGGAAATCTTTTCCCTCTGACTGTGCAACGGCCGAAAGAAGATTTTGATAGTGATAAACACCAGTTCAAAGCAGGGCTTGTAAAAGAACTTCGTGCCGGCGAGGAAATAAGGACTGGTGAGTTGCTCTGGGGAGAAAAACCTAAATTTGTTTTTAATCCGCCTTACAAATATAATCCTTCAAATGCAGAAAAATATTTAAAGGTGAAATCTATAACAAACCTTAAAGAGTTTAATAAAAGAACAGTGACTTCTCTTTGTACAGAAACAAATACGTCTGATGATAAGAAAGTTTTTACATTTGCAGACATCGGAGGTTTAGATGAGGCTATAGCGACACTTAAAAAGTATGTTGTCCGTCCGATAAATTATCCGAAAGTTTTCGAAAATATAAGGCTGAATAAAGGTATTCTGTTATGGGGACCGCCAAGATGCGGAAAAACTTTATTAGGGAAGGCGCTTGCATATGAAACCGGTGCGAAGTATAGAGAATTTAACGCAAATGAGTTTAAAAGTGCGCAGGTGGGTGCTTCTGAAGCATCAATAAGAGATGTCTTTCAAAAAGCAGTGGCTGATGCCCCATCAATTACTTTTATTGATGAATTTGATTCAATTGCTAAAACAAGGGATGGGTCTTCCAATGCTCGTTTTGATGACCCTATAGTAAATCAGTTTCTCGGTTGTATGAGTGATTTAGAAAAGAACAAAGCTCCTGCATTTATTGTTGCAGCTACAAATATGAAAAATTTAATAGATCCGGCTCTTCTTGCATCTGGACGTTTCGGACTGCATATAGAAATTCCTATGCCAAATCTTGAAGGATTGAAACAAATTTTTAAAATTCATTCTAAAAATCAACCGCTTTTTGGAGATGTTTCTGTAGATAAGCTTGTTACTGCTATGTTCGAGAATAAATTTAACGGCGCGGATGTTGCTGAAATGATTACGGATGCATTCTTTAATGCAATAGAACGCTTGGGACTTCATGAAAAAATGGATGCAAGAACTTTTGGTTTCGAAGATTTAAAAAAGATTTTAATTTCCAAAGCTGATTTTGAAAAAGCTTTGGAAAGACTGGCTAAACAGAAGCTTTAACGAGTTCTTTTGCTTTTTCTATGCTCTGATGCTGACATTCCAAACAATCCCAGAAATCAGGAGAGTTAATATAAGGTTTGACAACTCTTCTGGCCCAGGATCCAATTGCTATACCGTAGTAATTTATACCGCACATTTTTGCAAGCTCTGCTGTTTTTGAGTTTGTTCCGCCGGATAGAACTATATGCACCGGCAGGTTTGCATTCTGAATGATTTCAGCCATTGCAACTGCTTGAAGGGTAGTTTTGTAGCTGTCATCTGAACCGCTCATAGGAATTCCGTCAGCTTGTACAATTGTTGTATATGGTTTTCTATGAGCAATCATATTTCTTACGCGGTCAATAACTTCTTTATTGCCGAAAAATTCTCTATCAATGCAGATTGAAGCATACTTAGGATTACAATCATTAATCACTCCCCACTTGTAATCTAAATCCTTCTTGTCATGTCCCATAATATGCAGTTCAAGAATTTCTACCCCGTTTTCTACCATATAAGGAAGGATTTCTTTGACATTAATATCCTTTTCATACATTGTCATTGCACCTGTAGGGCATTTTTTTGCGCAAGTGCCGCATCCAATGCAGCGTTTATCATTAACCATAATAGATGGAAATATCGCATCATTGGGGCAGTGACGCAGGCAGTTACCGCATTTTATACAGACACTTTCCTTTATTTTAGCTTTTGTAATATGCTTGTCACCTTTGATTCCTACGCTTACGCAAAAATGGGCATCTTCAAGTCCGGCTAGTGAAACAGCTTCTTTAGCAGCTTCTAAAATTTCTTTTCTTGCCGATATATCAAAATATTTACAGCCGGCTTTTGCATATACATAAACCAGTCTTTTAACACTCTCGCAATCTTCATTTCCAGCTCCGCATACTATTTTTAACATTTTTAAAAACCTATTGCGTAATCAAAAATTTTCTTTTTTACCCGATGTTTTGCCGCAACTTGTGTGTCAACTGTGACTTCCGGTGTTTCAATAACCTGTCCTGCTCTCTGGAGCATATTATTCTCTTGCAGAGTTTTATCTACATTGTTGAATGATTTTAGTGTATCAAGTCTGTTTTGAAGTTCTTCATTCTCATTATTTAGAATGACAGTCTGACGGCTGAGGTCATTTAATTTCATCTCGCAGGAGATAACAAAGTAATAGCTTACAATAACAACACCTATTAGTAAGCTTAATATGACGCATAATGTTTTATTAACTCGTTTTATTGCCATATCTTTGACTAAATTCTCCTTTGGAAAGTACCCTTCTATTATACTATTAACAGCGAGATTTTGAACAGACTTATCAACAAAAGACTTCTTCGTCTTTTCCTGAACCTGATATTCTTTTTTATTTTCCCCCGCAAGTTTTTTTATGAAATAGTCTAACCCAGATTTATTGTTGATTTTTAATGCCGAAACCAATATATATACTCCTCTGCTCCCAAGGTTTAAATCCGCAACATCAAATAGCCCTAACGACTCTTAATTTTGCGCTTCGTGACGGCGGATTCTCCAAAATCTCCTTTTCGCTCGCCATTATCGGTTTCCTGTTGACTAATTCGATTCTTGGCGGCGGGCATTTGCAAATCATTTCATTGCATCTGCACTTCTGGCTCTCAAACTTGAAGATTTGTTTTACAATTCTATCTTCCAAAGAATGAAAACTTATTACAGAAATTATACCACCTTTATCTAATAAATCCAATATGTCATGCAGTACAAAATTTACATTTTTTAACTCATTATTAACTTCTATACGAATAGCCTGAAACACTCTTGTAGCAGGGTGTATATTAGACTTAATCCTAGGAGTCGCAGCGATAATAATATCAGCAAGTTCTTTCGTTGTTCTAATCGGCTCAGACCTTCTAACTTCAACAATCTTCTTTGCAATTCTCTTTGAAAATCTTTCTTCTCCATATTCACTAAAAATCCTCACCAATTCATCTTCCGAGTATGTATTTACTACATCATAGGCGGAAAAATTACTTTCCATGTCAAATCTCATATCAAGCGGAGCTTCTTTTGAAAAAGAGAAACCGCGTTCAGCTTTTGTCAATTGATGATAAGATGCGCCGAGGTCTAAGATTACCCCGCCTGTAATTTTTTCAATACCTAATTTTTGAAGCTCTGCTTTGATATTTGTATAAGAAGATTTGATTATTGTAAGGTTTGGGTAATCTTTCAAGCGCTCTTTAGCATGCCTTATTGCTTCATCATCAATATCAAACGAAATAAGTCTGCCGTTTGGCGAAATTCTTTTTAAGATTAATTCACTATGGCCGCCCCCTCCGAGCGTACAGTCAACATAAATCTTACCTTTCTCACACTCTAATGCATCAACAGCTTCATTAAGCATTACGGTGTAGTGTTTAAAATCATCCATTATGTGCCTCCAGCATAAATGTAACAGGACCGTCGTTTATTAATTCAACCTCCATCATTGCGCCGAAAACACCTGTTCCTGTCTTTATTCCGTATGATTGAACCTCTTTGATAAAATATTCATAAAGCTCGTTTGCAACTTCCGGAGGTGCTGATTTGTCAAAACTTGGTCTTGTTCCCTTTTTACAGTCACCGCATAGAGTAAATTGTGATACTATTAACATTTCTCCTGATGTGTCAATGAGTGACAGATTCATTTTATCGTTTTCATCCGGAAAAATTCGTAGATTCACTATTTTTTTTGCAAGTTTTTCTACCTGTTCAGTGCTGTCGCCTTTTTCTATTCCTACAAGAGCAAGTATTCCGGACTCAATTTCAGAATATAATTTGTTTTCAATTGTAACAGAAGCTTTTTTTACTCTTTGTATTAAAACTTTCATAGTTTCTCCAGCGTATTTGATAATAGTTGTATAACTCTGTCAATCTTCTTTTCGGCATTATTAAAATAGTTTGAAAACTTGGCTATAAGTGTAGTTAACGTTTCTATTGTAAAGTTTCCGGTCATTTTCATCTCATAATCTATATCAATTTTTTCTGATGCAGTTATAAAATCAAATAATGTGCCGGCCTTAGAGGTACTGAGGTTTAAGAATAATTGAGAAACTTTCTTTAAATCCTTTAAAACTTCAACTGTCGGAGCTTTATATCTCTTTAAATCATTATTAAGCGTTTTTACAGCTTTTTCTCCGTTAAGAACATCTTCTTTTGTTTTTTTAAGGTTAGAAATTTCTGTTGTAATGTTGGTTTTAAGAGAGGTTAAATCCAACTTATAATCTGATTTTATTTCTCTCGTTTCTATAGGCTGAGTATCTTTTAGAGCTTCTTCAAGAGGCATGTTTTTATAACCGTCAATTTGCGCACCTTCCATAGACGTATTAATGTACTCTCTATCATTGAACATTTCTGCAAATTCTGTAAGCGGTTTTATGAATGCTGCATAAACAGATTCTGTAGGAATTTTGTCACCCTTAATGCCTTTGACATAATAAAGAGAGTTGTTCAAATTCCTCAAACGATTTTCTGCAGCTTTTTTGCGCTTTTCTTCGTCAGGAGAGTTACTCAGCGAGTTTGCAAATTCTTCAAAATTCTTTGCTGTAATTTCCCATCTGTTATTGTCCTTATTATATCTACATTCCAAGTCTTTGTAAGCAGAATCTTTACTGTAACATTGACCTTCAATGTATGCCAAATCTTGACCAACCATAACAATTTTTGAGCATCCAAGAATACGTGCTGTATTGAGTGCTGTATATGAAACAGTTCCCTTTGATAAATATTCATTTATGTTTTGAGCTGTCAGACTGCTCCAGATAGAGTTAACAGGCATATTTTGCGATATATGCGAATAAATCTGTTTAAATTTGAAATTTCTCAGATTAGGATTTGAGTAAGGTTCTGTTATAAAATTAACCTCTGATAAATCAAGGCCGGCTATCTGTTTAGATGAATCATAGGCCTCAATAATACATAAAAAATCAGGAGTAATATTATGTTTTGCCAGAGTTTTCATGGCAGTTCCCACAACAATTAAAATAATATTATCTCTGTATTTTTTTAGCGTTTCAATGTTTCTGTCTAAAGTAGGCCCTGCTGATACTACTACTGCTGTCTTGCCTTTGAATACATCTTTGATAGCGGTTAACGGAATTTCATTTAGAAGCTGAGGTATATTTCTAATAATGCTTCTTGTCAGTGGATAAAACTTTTCCTGTGTGTATTTCAAATCAAGACTGAATGATCCAATCATTCTTTGAATATTTTCAACCATTTCGTCAAAAGTTTCATTATTTAATTCCTGATATGCTTTGGTTGTCAGCATAAGCGGGGTATTCTTTGTATTTGATTTCTTATGAATATACTCTCCAAGCAGGTCAATGTTGTCTGCGATGAATACATTGTTTTTTTCAATGTCTTTAGAGAAATCTACAAGTGTAAAAGCAATTTTTAAAATATTTAAATCAGGTTCATAAAGTATAACAGTTCCGATAGAGTTAGCCGAGGCTACCTGAAACAAATATCCAAGGCCTAAACCATATATTAAATGGATTGCAACAGGTGTGTTTTCTGCTCTTGCAAATATTTCCTGTGCTTCTCCTAACGGATTCGCAGGATTGTGCAGGCGGGTATTTTTATAAACCAGATTGTAAAACCCGTTTTCGTTTATAAGCTGAGGCACATTTTTAATAACATAATCTGTAATTCTGCGTGCAAGTACCGGATTCTTTTGTATTAATGCTGATATATTTTTTTGATAAACATTGCTCATAGTTTTATCCTTGTTTTCCTCTTAGTTGGCCGCAAGCCGCATCAATATCTGCTCCTCTTTCAAGTCTTACAGTAACCTTTTTACCTGAATGCTCAAGCAGATATTTGAATTTCATAATATCATTTCCGGATGGTTTTTTGTAATCATTTTCAATAACAGAATTATACGGTATCAGATTAATGTTACATTTTATATCTTTAAGGAAGTATGCAAGTTCTTTAGCTGCAGCAGGAGTGTCATTGAAACCATGTATAAGAATGTATTCAATTGTAATCCTGCGTCCTGTTTTCTCAATGTATTCAAGAAGAGCTTTTTTTAGCTCATCAAGCGGATATTTGTTTTCAATAGGCATAAGTTCTGCACGCAGTTTGTGGTTTGGTGCATGAAGCGAAATTGCAAGTGTAGATTGCAAATCCATTTCTGCAAGTTTTTTTATGCCAGGAATAATCCCGCTTGTCGAAATGGTTATCCTTCTTGCTCCTATCTGGAAATCATTATTAAAAATTTCTAATGCTTTAAGGACGTTATCCAGATTTAAGAGCGGTTCTCCCTGCCCCATAAAAACAATGTTTGTAACCTTTAACCCTGTATCTCTTTGAATTGTTAAAACCTGTTCAATAATTTCTTTATAAGTAAGATTTCTTTTAAATCCGCCTTTTCCGGTTGCGCAGAAAGAACAATTTACAGCACATCCCACCTGAGAGCTAACGCAGGCAGTCAGATTAGCACGATTATCAAAGCGCATAAGAACTGTTTCTACACACTCACCATCAGGATATTCAACAAGATATTTAATTGTTCCGTCACTGCTTACCTGTTTAATTTTTATCTTTGTTTCGGTCACAGAAGCTGTTTGTTTAAGCTGTTCTCTAAAATCTTTAGAAAGGTTTGTCATTTCATCAATTGAGGAAACGGATTTAGCATAAAGCCAGTTATGAATCTGTTTTGCTCTAAATTTTGTAGCTCCCAGCTTGTTCATTAAATCTTCTATTTCTTCAAGTTTCATTCCGGCTAATATCATTATTGCAGCTTTTCCTTATAAAATTCTATAATATCCACTTTTGCTTTTAAAAGCATTGCCTGATGAGCAACTTCATTTTTCCAGGCATTAAAAGAACAAGATGCAGGCAGCAGCTTAAGCGGATTATGAGGATATTCTCTGCATATATTCGGACGATTTTCATATATAGTACAAACGTTGCCGTCAAGTTTAGGACAGTAATAGTAGTAAGTTTTATCCTCGACAAGCTCATTAAGCATTTCAAAATATTCAGGATTAACTTTTTTTGCATCTTCTTCATTTTCATAAGGTACGAAAACTGAAACAAAGTCAGAAGCAAATTTATCTCCTCTCATAGCCCTTTGTTTAAGCTGAGTGTAAGAATATTCGCTTACTGCTAATTTGCAGCAGGCTGCACATCTGCTGCAGGTGTATTCGTTTTTCTTATCCATTATAGATTTGTATGCAGCTTTGAGTTTTTGTTTGTAATCACCTGCTAAAAAAGTCAAAGTCTTAAGCTGCCAGTCCCTGTATTCACAGTTCATCGGGTATGGCGAGAATATATCTTTTTTTTCAATTTTGCAATCTTTTACAGTACATTTTTTACAAACACTGTCATCAGGTTTAAATTGATTAATTTCTCTTCTTATACTTTCAGCAGCTTCAATAAAAATTTTTTCGTAGTTGTCTTTCAAATTATCATACTGCGAGTTTAAAGAATTATTTTCCTGTGAAGTATTTGTAGAGAAAAAATTATCCATACATTAGATAGTAACATAAATTGCCATCTCCGGCAATGAAAATAAATAGTAAGCAGGTAACATATAAAATACAGAAAGGATATCGATATGGCAACAGAAAAATTACAGTTATATAAATGTGAAGTATGCGGAAATCTGGTTCAAGTTATTCTATCTGGAGCCGGAGAGCTTGTTTGCTGCGGCCAGCCTATGAAACTTCAGTCTATTCAGCATGACAAAAGTGAAACAGGTGAGAAGCATGCTCCAGTTGTAGAATTTAGGGAAAATGACAGATTTGTACAGGTGAAATCTCATCCAATGCTTCCTGAACATTATATTCAGTTTATAGAAATTTATAAAAAAGATAAATCTGAACTGCATCTTAAGTACTTAAATCCTGGTGATATTGCGGAATTTAATATAACCTGCCTTCCGGAAGAAATTGATGCAATAGAATTCTGTAATATACACGGTTTATGGGGAGAAAATAAGAATGATTAGTGACAAAATTAATGAAATTATAAATGAACAAATTAACAAAGAATTCTTTTCAGGATATTTATATCTTTCAATGTCTGCATATTTAAAAGAACTCGGGTTATTTGGTTTTTCTTCATGGCTAAAGAAACAGGCTAAGGAGGAAGTCGAACACGGCCTTAAACTTTTTGACTATCTGATTGAAAGAAACAGCTTTGTAACCTTGAAGCAGATAAAAACTCCTGAATTTGAGTTTAATGGAATTATCTCAATATTTAATAAAATACTTGAACATGAAAAATGTATCACAGAATCTGTCATGAAAGTTGCAAAACTTGCAGAAGAAGAATGCGACAGAACTACTCTTTCTTTTATAGACTGGTTTATAGATGAACAGGTCGAAGAAGAACAGACAGTACGCGATATAATTAAGCGCCTTGAACTCTTTGGCGAAGACAAGGTTTCGCTTTACCTTATGGACAAAGAATTAGGAGAAAGGCAATAGTTGAAAAAGGACTAATATAGTCCTTTTTTCTTGTATTATTTTTTTGTTTTTGTTAAATTAATTGTGTGTGTTTTATATGTCTAAAACATTGTAAAAAAATGTAAAGTTCATGCTTTTTAAATAGCAAAAAATAAAATTTTAGGGACTTTTAATATATAGGTACCAGATGGGGTTCGTATGATTAAAGCAGTAAAATTAGCAGATAATAATGTTATGTTTGGAGCTAAACCGGAGAAGAAAGAAAACGGTGAAGTAGAATCCAGAATTTTGCCTAATACTTTACGTACAAGAATGCAGCAAAAATACCAGAAAACAACAAATGCATTTTTGCAGTATCCTGTAAAAGGCTTTAAGGGTGATGTAAACTCAGATTTCTATGAATTTTTATCAATGGGGATTGTGCCATATTTACTTGGAAGTGCTATGTTTATGGGATTATTTAATCTGCTGAAAGATTTGAACCCGAAATCCCAGAAACTTGCAAATATTAATGGAAATAAAATGGCTCTCGGGGTTGTTTTATATGGTTTGTTTAAAACACTCTCTAACGATTTAGTTACCAGACCTGTTTACTGGGGCACCGGTGTTGATATAGAACTTCCGATTGAGCATGTATATTATCCTCTTCCAAAAGAAGCTGGAGAAGCTGCTAATATAGTTCCGCAAATACAGCAGAGAAAAGTTTATGACAGCAGGGAATTCTTTAGAAAAGATTTAATCCAAAAAGATATCGGGGTCGAATATTACGATAAAATTGCTAAGAAAATTGGATTAGGTGAAGATTTGAATGATTCTGTAACAGAAACAACTCCTATTATTCAAAGCATTATCTCAACAACCAAGACAGCGAAGAGTCTATCATCATATGCTTGGGCTGGCGTTGGCGTTGGACTTGCTGTTCAGAACAGCTGGACTAATTTCTTTGATGCAATTTCAAATAGAAAACGTCATATTGCAAAACCTGGAGAGGGTTTTGGAACCAAAATGGCTAGCCGTATGAAAAATGCCGGAGAAAATTTTGTAAATATTTCTAAGACATTCGGAAAATCATTCGGTCAGGCTTTCAAATCTCTATGGACCGGTGATGCAGGCAAAAGCGGCTTTATGAAGCATGCCGGAAAAGCATGGCTGTTATTTACAGCAGCACTTACTGTAGGAAGTACAGCAAATGTTATTTACAAGGCAAGACATATGGGAAAATTGGCAAATAAAGATATTATGGACAAATCAAAAGAAAGTACGGTGATTTAGTATGGCAATTAATCCTGTTCAACCAAATATTGAAAATACTAAGTCTCATATCCCTTACAGAGAAGCAAAGGGGACTATTAAAACTGACAAAAATGTGAAACCGCTTCCGCCGGAAGGACATCTGGTTCATGATTCATGGACAATGCTTCCTAAGTATTTTCTTAAAGATATTGCGTATGATATGAAGGCGGTAAAAGATGGTTTTCAGGGAAATGCCAACGACCACCAGCTTGGCAGACTCAATGATGTAGGGCTTAAGCTGGGCGGTATCGGAATTGCAACTATGCTTGCAGCAAGAACCAAAAATCCTATGGTTAGAATCATGGAATATGCCGGTCTGGGTGCATTTTTAGCAGCAATGTCTATTTATCCGCAAGTCGCAATAAATGCTCCTTCAAGAATTGTTCAGGGATTTGATATCGGAAAAGAATATATTGATGATCAAGGCCGTAAAAAATCTGTACTCCAAGACCCTAATTATATTCCTTTTGATATGTATCAAGGGGATTATCCGGGGGAAGATTTAGATATCATAGGTGATAGACTTGGTATCCCTAGAGGTGTTAAAAACAGAGATGATTTAACAAAAGAACAAATGAGAAAAATTGGTATTCAGAATAATACCCTCTGGATGATGACTGCGGCTTCTGTACCTGTATTCTCAGCTTTAATATGCTGCGGGTTGGAAAAATTAATTGCTCCGGCATTAGAAAAAGCAAGAAATTCCCGCTATAATTCTAAAATTAATCATGCTCTTAATGTTACTGAAAAAATGTCCGAGCAAATAAATAGCATTCCTGCTAATAAACTAAGCAAAGATGTTGAAAAAATATTAGTTAATTATAAAAATCAAGAATTGCCAAAGGCAGAGTTTGATAACCTGATGAAGCTGTTTACAAAAAATATGGATGCAAATGCTTCTGAGGGGATTAAAGCTGACCTTGAAAAAATCTTTATGAATGAGAAAAATGGAGTAAAATCTTATTTGCTTCCTGACAATCTTGCTGATGATATAGCTGGTTCTATTAAGGAAAATTTATCCTCAAGAAATAGGGCAACTTTAGAAAAAGTTTTTGTTCCATCAACTTCTGAAATAAATGAAATCTTAGGAAAAGCCGGTTCAAAAGAAATAACTGAAGAGCAGCTGCAAAATATCAAAGGTGAATTTAGAAAACTTTTCGAAAAGAATATGGAAAATGAGTCCGGAATTTCTAAAACTGCTCTTAAAGCTTATGAAAATGAAGTATTAGACTCAATATCTAAAAAGATTAAAGGTAATTCCTCAAATTATGTAAGTGAAAACAATATCAAAGATGTTGTTGATTTTGCAAAAGTTATGGGAGAATTTAAAGAAAATCAAAAAGTTCTGGATAAATGTAAATCGTTCAAGATTGAGTATGCTCCGGAAACTGTAATTGCTCGTTCTTACGGTAAATTTGAAAGTACGCTCTTAGATGTACTTGATATTAAATATAAAGATTTAAAACAAATCAGCGAGTCTGATAAATATGCTCAGGAAATCTTTGAAAAGAAACTTGAAGCTTTGACAAAAGATGAAGTAAAATATCAAAAAGCTATTGAAAAACTTTCTAAAGTTATGTCAGAGATGGAAGTTAACCTCAATGGCAAAAATGATACAGCTTCTCATATGAAAGATTTGATATCAGGAATTGAAAACAATTACAACAATACTGCAAAACGTCTTAATAACATTGGAAAATTCAAGAATACAATTGACAGGCTTGTAAAAGAAGATGTTTCTACTCTGTCAAATTCAGTTAAATCAAGAAAAGATTTGTATGAATTTCTTGATGGTGTTAAAAAAGATAAGTATGCAGGTATCAACTATTGGGGAAATTTAGATGATGCCGGACGTCTGGAATATGCTAAATATAATTCAAAAGGTGTAGGTTCTTCTAAAAATCTGGAAATTTCAAGAATCGTTGAAAGATATCAAGGTGCAAATAATTCATTCAATAGAATTTTACATTTATTTGATGTCTATAAACGTCCAATTCCGGAAGGCGGATATGACAAAGAGATTCTTGCAAAAGGTAAAGAAGCTTTAATGACAGCAACATCTTCAGATCATACATTGAAGCTTAATACGATTAATAATCCTGAGTATTATAAAGATTTGATGCGTACAATTTGGCTTCCTAATTTGGATAATACTACTCAGAAAGGGTTAGACGCATCAAAAGATTTAGCTTCCGGAAATATCCAAGGTCGTTTAAAATCTTATATTCAAAGATTTCAGGATATTATAGGCAATAATAATATAGATTTTACAAAACCTCAGCATATTTTAAACGGCGATGCAGTTAACAACTATACAAAATCATCCCGTACAAGAATGGCTAAATTTAATCTTGTTGCACAAAATCCGGTAGACTTGATTAAAAATGCTGCAGGAAAAAGATATGGTAATCAAAAATGGCTAAGAATAGCATCAGGCATTGGCGGGGCAGTCTTTGGTACAGCTATTCTGGCGCAGTTTGGTTTTGGTAAAATAAGAAATCCTCAAAATATACAGAAGCAGGTGAATGATGATGCAAATAGCTAAAATTATGCCAGTTAATTTCAGAGCTGCTGCAGCAAAGCAGCCGTTGGTTAGTAAGCCTTCAGAAGAAAAGAATGCAGATAGTAATGTATCTGCAAAATATCTTGAAAATCTGGCGCGCTTAAATGCTCCTGCAGTTAAAAAGATTGATTTAGCAGCTGCTAATAAAGCACCTTATAAAAATAATTTGAGGACAATGATTCAGAATAATCAAGCCGTAATGATGGCAATTGTCCCAAGAACATTTACAGCTCAGGATTTAAACGGCGATGATAAAGTAACGTTGAGTACAGGTGAAAAATGCGGTACTTTGTTAAGTGCAATTTCAAGGTTGGACGAATTAAAAGCTGATGGCATTAATACAATACATATTCTTCCAATTCATCCGCCAGGAAAGAAGAATGCAATGGGTACTGCAGGTTCGCTTTATTCTCCTGCAAAATATGTAACTGACGACGGACATCTTGCTATAGATCCAATGATTGTTGATAAGAATGATCCTAGGACACCGGATGAACAATTCAAGGCTTTAATTGATGAATGCCATAAACGCGGTATCAGAGTTATGTTAGATCTTCCAAGCTGCGCATCTGTTGATATGTTTGAAGCAGAACCTGAACTTATGGCATATGGAAGGAACGGTGAAGATAAAACTCCTCAAGGCTGGGCTGATATTAGAATGTTTGAGCCATGGGCAGATGAGGCAGAAAGAACTTTAAATCCAAAATTATTGGAAATGCATAAGCAATATGTAGATGCTTGTATTGACCTTGGTATTGATGGTATACGAGCTGACGTTGCAAGAGCAAAACCGCCTGAATTCTGGGATGTTTTAATTAATTATTCAAGAAAAAGAGATCCAGAATTTGCGTGGCTTGCTGAAAGCTATACATATGAATGTGCTTCTCCAATGGTAAATATGCCTTATGATAGACCGGAAGATTTATTAAGAGCTGGGTTTGATGAATATTATGGACAGTATCATATTTTCCACGACTGGAGAAATTGTTCGGATTTTAATGACTATGTAAAATTAAACTTAGACTTATCTCATAGACTACCGGCAGGGAAGAGTGTAATTGGTTCATTCTTGACACACGATGACAGTTCTTCAATGATTCACGGCGGAGAAAATTTCTGTAAGCTAACTACAATTTTACAGTCAACAATCCCAATGTGTAATCCGTATTTTATTGATGGTTTCCAGACTGGTGACTATTATGATTATAAATATAGAGATACAGAAAATATTGAAACCTATACTGAAAAAACATTGATGAACGAGCATAGATATCGTCTGGCTCTGTTTAACCTTTCAAGAAAACCTGGTGGCGATTGTCCTGATATAGAAAGAGTCATGAAAGGTGCTCTCAAGATGAGAAGTGAAAATCTGGACGTACTGGCAGATAGAAACAGCAGTTTTATAGAACTTGATAAACGTGAAGATAAATATGACCAGATTATTACATATGCTAGACATAACAATGGCAGAACTATACTTGTAGTTGCAAACAAAAATCCAAATAGAAATGTAACAGGGATTATCGAAATACCTGGTTTGAAAGAAACACAGAAATTAGAAAACATGGTGCCTGAATATGGCGAAACAAGTGAATTCCAGGTAAGCGAAAACGAGTTAAGAGTAAATCTTGCACCTGCAGATGCTTATGTCTTCGAAATAGACACACCAAATTTGGAAAATGATAGAAAAGAGCACGCTTTTAAACAAAAAGTCCATGACTAAGCAAACATTAAATAAATTGCGAAAAAGAGACCGGTAAAATACCGGTCTTAGTTTTGTTCAATAGTTTTTATTACTCTTGCAGGATTTCCGACAGCAAGTGAATTTGCCGGAATATCCTTTGTGACAACTGCTCCGGCTCCTATAACGCATCCGTCACCTATGGTAACTCCAGGAAGTACAACAACACTTCCACCCAGCCAGCAGTTTTTTCCTACAGTTATTGGCTTTGCAGATTCAATAAAAGTATTTCTTGTTTTGTAATCCAGCGGGTGTATAGGTGTGTAAAATTGTGTATTCGGCCCAACAAATGTGTTTTTACCAATTTTAACCTTAGCACAATCAAGAACGACACAGTTTGCATTAAAATAGACATTGTCATCAAGTTCAAGGTTGCAGCCATAATCACAAAACAAGCTTGGAGTAATATAACACCCTTTTCCCATTTTTCCTAAAAAAGATTTCAAAATAGCTTCACGCTTGTCAACATCAGGCTCAGCATTGAATTCTCTGGTCTTTTCCAGTGAGATTCTTCTTAATTCTACTAACTCTTCGTCATTCATCGGGTAGTAATCTAACCCGGCAATCATTTTTTCATATTCTCTCATATGTGTATTATATAATAAAAAACCTGAAGTTTAACTTCAGGTTTTTTAAATCTCTTTTAGCCCATATAGGCACCGGCTTGCATTGCGTTTGCATAGTCCCATACGTTAGTTTTTTGTAATTTTTGCTGTTCAGTTTCTTTAGGTGCTGCATCTTTTTGAGCAAAATCAAACCATACAGGATTTGCACCATTCGTTTTGCCAGCTCCGCTTGCTTCTGCAACCATATATTGCCATCCTTTCTTATATCATCGTATCTTCAACTTTATATATTAATAAAGTAATATTTTTAGGATGAATTTCAGTCTTTAAATATTTATTTACAATTCTTTACATTTTTTAGGTTTATTTTTTAGAAGCAGCACTAACAGTATAGCAAAGAGCATTAATAGTGCAAGGATTGTAAAAATATCAAAGAAGGAAGCAAGCCGGGCTTGAGCTAAAAGCTGTTTATACAGCATTCCGTCAGCTTTTCTGGAAGCTACAACACTCGGATAATACCGCATAAATTTGTGCTGAAGTGCTGTAAATTTATACAGGAACATTGGATTATGTGGTGATAAATTCCCTACAAAGTAATTTTGATAAACCTGTGATACTCTTGCAATAAATGTAGAAGATATTGAAGTTGACATTGCTGTTAATATATTCTTAAAAAGAGCATGCAATGCAGCTGCATCAGCATTTTTAGACGCCGGCAAAGTTTGAAACGACAGCGCTGTAATTGGTACAAATGCAATAGGAACTCCAATACAAAGCAGTATATTAGGCAGAATAATGCTTTCCATAGAAGAGTTCGGGTTCATTTGTGTAAGCATAAGAAGTGAAATTGCAATTATTATAAATCCTATTATGGCAAGCAGTCTGCCTTCAACGTATTTTGATATTTCTCCAGCTGCAATCAATCCGATAAAACAGACGACTGCTCTTGGAAACATTAAAAGTCCTGACATAGAAGGACTATAGCCTATTAAACTCTGCACGAACATTGGTACAAGCAGCAGAGTAGAATATAAAACAACATTTATAAATGCGCTTGCAAAGGTACCGAATAGAAAATTTCTGTCCTTAAATACTCTGATATCAATTACAGGATACTTATATTCAAGCTCCCAAACATAGAAAAACACGAAGGAAAATATACAAATACCTGATAACCAGCATATCCAGGTTTCATCAAACCAGTTATGCTGCTGTCCTTTGTCAAGTACAACCTGCAGGCATCCCATTGCTATTACGATAGAAGCGTACCCGAAGATATCAAATTTTTTGTTATATTTTTGTTTAACCGGCTGTTCATCTGGAACAAACAGTTTGACTAATAATAAAGATAAAAGACACAATGGGATATTTATAATGAAAATCCATTGCCATGAGTAGTTATCAGTTAAATAACCTCCAATAAAAGGGCCTGCAAGCGGTGAAAACATTGCTGCAACTCCGAATAATCCCATAGCAACCCCGCGTTGTTCTTCTGGAAAAACTTCAAGTAGAACTGCCTGACATAAAGGCAATATACAGCCGCTTCCAATACCTTGAATAACTCGTGCACCAATAAGCGCCTGAAGATTTGGCGAAATTACACAGAGCAGGCAGCCTATAGCAAATACAATGATACTATATATAAATAATAACTTTTTGCCTATAAGCCTTACAAGATAACCTGTAACCGGAAGCATAAGGCCTCCTGATATTATGTAACAGGTGATAACGGTATTTGCTTCATATTGAGTTGCACCATAAAAACCTGCGATATGCGGCTGGCTTACATTAGTTCCAGATGACGCAGCCAGTGCCAGAAATGATGGTAGAAGTACTGCGATAGCTATTATAAACGGGTTAATTTTCTTTTCTTCCATCTTTTATTCTTACCTTTGGTACAACTGACATACCAGGAACAATGTTATAACCTGAGATATCTTCATCAAACAATATTTTGACAGGAACTCTCTGGACGATTTTTACGTAGCTGCCTACAGCATTCTCCGGCGGAAATAAGCTTGATTTAGCTCCTGTGGCGCGCTGAATACTTTCAACATGGCCCTTAAATCTTTTGCCGGGATATGTATCCACTTTAATCCTTACGCTTTGCCCTTCCTTCATATGTGTAAGCTGAATTTCTTTAAAATTAGCAACTACCCAAACCTGCTCCGGTACAATATTCATTAAAGGCTGACCGATATTAACATAATTACCTTTTTCTACACTTCTGGCTGCAATTTTACCGGACTGCGGGGCGTAAATCTTGGTGTATTGCAAATTCAATTTTGCTTGTTCTACTTCTGCTTCAAGACGTTTGATTAGTGCTTCATCAGCCTGTGTTTTAGCTCTATTTGAATCAAGAGCATGCATTGAGGCCATAGAGTTTTCCTGAGCTGCATTAAACTCTGCCTCTGCGACTTCTAGAGCAGTTTTACTTCTTTCATAAGCCTGCTTTGATACAATTCCATCTTTGTACAGGTCTTTATATCTTGCAAAATCTTTTTGGGCAAAATCAAGCTTTGAAGAGGCTGATGTAATATCTTCATAAGACTTGTTAACTTTGGATGAACTCTCATCAACCTGCTTAACAGCAATATTTAAACCTGCTTTTGCTTCTGCAAGCTTAGCTTCTGCCTGATCTAATGCAACCTCAAAGTCTTTCGGATCGAGCTCTACCAGTAAATCGCCTGTTTTAACTTCCTGATTATCGTCTACAAGCAGTTTTACGACCGGTGCTGCAACCCTTGGAGCAATTGACACAAGTCTTCCTTCTACAAATGCATCATCTGTTGACTGAAAATAAGTAGAGTGTATTGCAGCTACAATACCTAGTATAATTAATATAACACCTGTTATGGATGGTACTATTACACGTTTTTTCTTATATTCCGGACGTCTTTTTTTTAATCTTGCTTTTGCTTTTTTTATAAAATCTTTATTATTCTTGTCTTCATGTTTTCTAGCCATAATCTCACCTAATTTTGTATTACAACCTTGTCTTTTAAATTAACTTCTATTTTATTTAACGTTTTCAAAAATTTTTCTATTTCTTCCTCTGAAATATTTGCCACTGTATCCTGCCAGATATTTAATATTGAAGGAAGTACTTTTTCGCACACATCTAATCCTTTTTCAGTGATGTATAACTTTTTCACCATTCTTTTTTCTTTATCTATTGCAGATGTTAAGTATTCTTTTGCCTCAAGTATAGAAACAATTCTTGTTATATTGGGTCTGTCTTTAAGAGTAACGCATGCAAGCTGGCGCAGATACATACCATTATTTATTTTAAGTGTATATAGTACAGTAAATTGTTCAGGAGTAATATCAAAACAATTTTTTACAAACTGCTGGCCTGCAAAAATCTTAGATAATAGCCCTATTCTAGAGAGTCTTAAGCCAATTTTTTGTTCTAATAAAATATCTTGTTTCATAAAATCCCTTTGTGTTATCATAATAACACAAGAAGGATAAGTGTAAATATGACATTTAAAAAAATTCTAATTATAAGTTTATTTTTAATTTCACTCCCGGTTGGTGCAAAAGAATGTACAAACCGTCTGGATTATATGAATATGGACTGGTGGAAGAATTATAATGATGAAGTGTTAATTAATCATTTCCAGACATTATATGAAAATAATCATGACCTGAGAATAGCAGCTTTAAAAACAAAGCAAGCTGAAGAAAATATTAGACTAGCCGGAGCAAATCAGCTTCCTCAATTAGGTTTTGACGGAAGTGTATCCAGAGTTTTCAGAGGACCGCGAACACAATTTGGCTCTGTGGTAATTCCTAAATATATTCAAAATGAAATATTTTTGCCTCTGAATGCTTCATATGAAATTGATATATGGGGGCAGAATTATTTGAATCGTAAGAGTGCCAAAAAACAGGCAGAAATTGCAAAACAGCAGGAAAGAGCTGCATATATTTATATAACCTCTAGTTTTGCAGCTGATTATTATAATTTGATTAAAATGGATGAACTTGAAAGAAATCTCTTAAAAATCATTGATTTACAAAAAAATATTGTAAGCATGACTGAAAAGAAGTATAATTCGGGACTGGCTTCAATAAACGAAGTTTTAGATGAAAAGCAGATATTAGTTAATTTTGAAAAAGATTTGAATAAGCTTAAGGAAAACAAAAAAATATTGAATGATGAGGCTGTTGTTCTGCTAGGCCTCAATACTGATAAAGCAATTGAGCTTTCTGATTATCAGTCGATATCTTCCCCTCAAACTCCTGAAACTCTTTCTACAACTATTATTCAATTCAGACCAGACTTAATTTCTTCGGAAGATTATGTGAAAAAGTCGGGTATTGATGTAAGAGTTGCAAGGCGTGAGTTTCTTCCCAAATTTATACTCTACGGCAATCTTGGTTTTAATGCCTATAAATGGAATAGAATGTTTGCAGGAGAAACTTTTCTTGCTAATGCCGGGATAGCTCCTCGTTGGGATATATTTACCGGAGGAATTAAAATGGCAAGATATAGAATAAATAAGTACGAATATAAAAAAGCTGTAGAGATCTATGAAAAAACTGTACTGACATCAATTCAAGAGGTTAATGACGCTCTTGCAGAAGCAAAGACAACAAAGGCAAATCTTATAAAGTCGGATGAAGATTACTCTATTGAAAAGGAAAAGCATATATTAGCAGAAAAACAATTTAGCATTGGAGATTCTTCGATGCTTGATGAAATGAAATCAGAAGTAAATCTATACGTCGCTAAACAGAGAAACATTGCCGCAAAAATCGACAATGTTATCTCATCAATATCTTTATATAATGCCGTTGGCGGCATAGATTATACTAAAAACGATCTTTAATTAGCAAAGAAATTAAGTTTTTCTGTAAAACAAGCTTCATCGTTTATACAGTTTTTCTGAAGATATCTTGATATTCTGCCTCTGTCTTTAAATAAAAGGACATATGGCAAGTTTGGATAAATATGATACTTCTGGTTGAAAAGTTTAGTATCTTCAGATGCAATATCTAGATAAACGAAATTGTAGGACTGGCTATATTTATTTTCCATGTTACTAAAAGCCTTTTTGATATCCTCCAGATTATCAACCCAGCTTGCATATACGAGTATTGCCATAGGTTTATTACTTTCGCTTGCTTCTTTGTATGTTATAGCTTTAGATGGCAAAGCATTAAAGAGAATTACTGTTAATAAAAAAAGTGTTGATAATATTTTTTTCATATGTACATCCTATCTTTTGTATAAAAGCGGATTTGCATATTTATGCAAATCCGCTTAAAGTATTAGTTCTACTCTGCTTTAGAAATAACATCCATTTCTTCAGCTGAAGCGTAAGCAGAATGACATCCGCAGTCAACGTAAATAACTTCACCAGTAGTACCGCTTGATAAATCAGATGCAAGATATAAACCTGCTTTTCCAACGTCTTCCAAAGAAACATTTCTTTTCATTGGAGCTCTCATTGTAGCAGCCTTAAGCATTTTAGAAAATCCTGCAATACCCATTGATGCAAGTGTTTTTACCGGTCCGGAAGATAAGCAGTTAACACGAATACCTTTGCTGCCTAAGTCTACAGCAAGGAATCTCATAGCAGATTCTAATGCAGCCTTTGCAACACCCATTACATTGTAGCTAGGAACTGATAATACAGAACCAAGATATGTTAATGCAAAAATAGAGCTGCCTTCGTTCATAAGAGGTTCAGCATGTCTGCAAACTCTTACAAGAGAATATGCGCTAACGCCAAGTGCGATATCCCAGCCTTCTTTAGAAGTATCAACAAATCTACCCATCAAATCTTCTTTAGGAGCAAAGGCAACAGCATGAACAACAAAGTCTAATTTACCGTATATTTTTTCACATTCTTTGAATACTGCTTCAACTTCTTCTTCTTTTGTAACATCGCAGCTCATAATAAGCTTAGCGTTCATACTTTCTGCAATAGGTTTAACTCTTTTTTCCATAGCTTCGCCGGCGTATGTAAATGCAATATCAGCACCTTCGTCAAATAGCTGTTTTGCAATACCATAGGCTATACCATGTGTATTAGAAACACCAAAGATTATACCTTTTTTACCCTTCATTAAATCCATAAAAAACTCCTCTTTTCCTAATCTACGTTTCAAGAATAACAGAAAAATGAATTCATAGCAATAGAGAAAGAGGAATTAATAACAATTAATTCCTCTTTCTACAAGATTATTTATATTTTTTATCCAATTCTTCCTCATAGAATTTCTGGAGTAAGCCGGTTATACATTTTGTATTTATCTCAAGCTCATATCTATATCGATCTCTTAAAACTCTTAACCACAAACCCAGCTGATTAGCTTTTGCCGTTTGGTATGCTGCACTTAAGCTTTTATTAAATTCTTTACCATCATCATCCTGAGCATAAGCAGCCTGGTATGTTTTGTTTTCAAAAGTGAATGATACCATTGCACCTTTGCCTCTTTCTAAAGGTTTTCCATTTGCGCATTCTGTATAAATCTGGCGCATTCCTTCTGAATATAACGATTTTAATCTTAAATATGCAGAGTAAAGGCAATCCTGATCAACCCCCTGTCTATTTAAAGCTATAGTGTAATAATGGCTAACCCAATTGAGTACCAGTGAAGTATCGTTGGCCAAGTTTTGAGGTAAAACTCTTTTCCAACCTTTCTTTTTAGGCCCATCAATATTTTTAGTGAATAAAATCCAGGTACTTCCATCTAAAGATAAACCAAGATTTCTTTCAGGGATAAATGGTGGTGTAATCGAGCTGTTTGAAGTATTCGAAGTTGTTGAAGTACTAGACGATGTGCCGGAAGATGTACTGGAGCTGCTACTAGAAGTACCACTAGAACTGCTTGAGGTACCAGATGACGTGCCAGAAGATGTACTAGAGCTGCTGCTACTAGAAGTCCCGCTAGAACTGCTTGAAGTAGTAGATGATGTACTAGAACTACTACTTGAAGTGCTACTAGAAGTGTTTGAACCAGGATTGCCAGGTTCATCCGGAATAACCGGCAAATCCGGCATGTTTACAGGTTTCTCTGAAACAGTTCCATCCTGATAAACATATATTTTGTATCTGTCATAACCGTCTTTGTTTGGTTTCTTCGCACCATTTGTGTCTATCTGAATTATACCAGGTGTTTTTAATTCTTTGAAATCTGTAACAGGTAGAACCCAAACAATCCCGTCATTTGTTTTAAGTGTAGCTTTCCCATCAAGGCTGGCGTTAGCAATACAGCTTACCTCAGAGAGCGCATTTATTTTTGCAGCAAAAAGTCCACAAAACTTAGTTGTGCCTTCATATTTTTTGCCTTCATAAATAACCCATTCAGTATTGCCCAGAAACTGAGGAGCATTTTTGCCGTCAACTTCCGGATACAAATCCTCATCATGTACCATAGAAGGTACAAGACGTGCAGTTAAGTTATATGCCTTTTTAAACATACGAGCTTCTCTAG
>UNSK01000018.1 GCA_900552525.1 Candidatus Gastranaerophilales bacterium
AGTTTTATGTTAAAATACTTTTTGGGTTCATATCTGGTAACAATATTTGGACTAATATGTGCATATTTATGGGGGGAACATGTGCACAACGGCACCGGCTTGACCTGTGTTTTTATAGCATTTGTTCTTGCCGTTCTTGAAATAAGTCTTTCATTTGATAATGCTGTCGTAAACGCAATGAAGCTTGAGCATATGTCAGAAAAATGGCGTCATCGTTTTATAACATGGGGTATTCTCATCGCCGTATTTGGTATGAGATTTTTATTTCCTCTATTAGTCGTTGCAATTTTTGCTAAATTAAGTATCTTAAAAGTATTAAATATGGCACTAAATGATGTTCACGAATATGCGCATTATCTTCATTTGACACATGCGCCAATAGTAGCATTTGGCGGTTCATTCCTGCTTATGCTGTTTATGGATTACTTCACCGAAGAAGGTAAAAAAGTTCATTGGATTAGCTTTATTGAAAATAGATTACAACGTTTACATAAATTTCAAGGCATTTGCTCTTTTGTAACTTTAGCTGTACTTGGATTATTGATGCTGAAATTAAGTCCGGATGTTCGTAGTTCTGTATTTATGTCAGGTTTGTCCGGTATTATTACATATCTTATTATTGACGGGCTTGCTGAATGGCTTGAAAGACGTCAGGAAGCCAGAGCTAAATTATGTGCTGATACTGTTAAATGCTCTGGTATTGTAGGTTTTATGTACCTGGAACTTATTGATGCATCTTTTTCTCTGGACGGTGTTCTGGGCGCATTTGCTCTTAGTAAAGATATTTTAATTATTACAATTGGTCTGTGTATTGGTGCGATGTTTGTAAGATCACTTACTATAATGCTTGTAGAAAAGAAAACATTAGACCAGTATTTATATTTAGAACACGGGGCACACTGGGCAATAGGAACACTTGCTATATTAATGTTTGTATCAACTTTCCATGAAGTACCGGAAGTTGTTACCGGTGTTATGGGGCTTGCGTTCATTGTAGGTGCGTTAATATCTTCTGTAATTCATAATAATAAGGTTAAAAAAGGTGAGTCTTAAAGATGAGAATCTGTACTTTATAGGCGGTGTTGTCCGTGACGAGATGCTCGGTATTCCAAGTCTTGACACGGATTATTGCTATGAAGGTGATGCAATAGAATTTGCTAAACAAAAAGGGTTGAATATTTTAAGAGAAAATCCTGCTTTCGGCACAGTACGGGTTTTGTTTGAAGATAAAGAAATTGATATTGCATCGACAAGAGAAGAATTTTATCCCCAAAAAGGTCATTTGCCTGTTGTTTCAAATATTGGCTGTGCACTAGAAGATGATTTAAAAAGGCGTGATTTTACAATCAATGCAATGGCAAAACGAACTACTGACGGTGAAGTTATTGATATTTTGGGTGGAATAGATGATATAAAATCGAAAAAACTGAGAGTTTTGCATGACAAAAGTTTTGAAGATGATCCGACACGAATTTTGCGTGCGTTGAAATTTTCACTTCGCTTTGGATTTACGCTTGATGAAAGTACTGCAAGAGTTCAGAAAGAATATCTTAAAAATATAAATTATGATATGAGTTATCACAGGCTGAAAAAAGAACTTGTAGAAACTTTTAATCTCAACAGTCAGGAAGCTTATGATAGATTTACATCAGAAGGGATTTATAAATTACTGGGTAAGTCTGTTCTTTTGCCTGAGTGCCATCCGGATTTTAGGAACTTAAATTATTCCGGCAGACACATTTGGTTAATCTATTTATCGTTCTTTAATTTAGAAAATCTTGAATTAACGAGAGCGGAAAAAAGAATTATAGAGTGGGCTGAGAGGCTTAAAACAGAGAAGCAGACTAATAATACGCCGATTGAAAGTATTATAATAAATGAAATTTATAAAGAGGCAGTGAGTTGAAAAAAATATTAAACACAAAACTGCATCTAAGGTTTGTTTTCAATCCTTTAATAAGACTTATGGCAGATAACCTGGGAGCAGAATGCTGTATTAATAAAAAACCGCGTAAACATCCGGTCATTGTTTCACTTACCTCATATGAAGAACGTTTTGACGACTTAGTTATATCTCTTTATTCAATTTTTAGACAAACTTTAAAGCCGGATCGTATAATTTTATGGCTGTCTGACGAGTTTAAGAGTCTTAATGATTTACCATATGAAATAACTCGTTTTCTAAAAAACGGGCTTGAAATTTGCTTTGTAAAAGATATTCGTTCTTATACAAAAGTAATTTATGCTTTTAGAGAATTTAAAGATTCGGTAATAATAACTGCTGATGATGATATTTATTATCCAAAAGATTGGTTAGAAAAACTTTATTACTCATATATTGCCCATCCGGAAGATATTCAACTGCATCGTGCACATCGTGTAATACTAAAAAACGGGCAAATTCAACCTTATGAAAGCTGGAGAAAGCATGTTGAAGAGGAAAGTGCACGATATGATAATTTCCTGACAGGTGTTGGAGGTGTTCTGTATCCGCCTGCGTGTTTTTCAAATGAAGTTTTGAGAGAAGATATCTTCTTGAAATATGCTCCTTATGCTGATGATATATGGTTATGGGTTATGGCTCTTGTTCATAACAGAAAAATAAGAGTTGTACAAAATCACATAAGAACACTTGCTTGTACTGATATATTCAGGCAGATTTTCCGGCACAAACGAACTCTGTATGCCCATAATTCAAAAGGAGCCAATGACAGACAGCTTCAAAATCTTATGAAATACTACGGACAAAATATAATGAACAGGCTAGGGTAGAAATTTCTCAAAAATATATCTATTATTGAAAAGGCTAAGTTTTATACGATTTTTGCTGATGTTGAAATAAATAAGCCGTTTTCGAATAGAATTAGCAATAATAAAAAATTGTTGTATCCTATTTTTATTTTGTACAGTTTGAGCAAATATAGAAATACTAAATAAAAACTTCCTTAACCAGCTATACTGCTTTCGATTTAAGTAGCTATCATTATGCAGGCGCCAGAGAGTTAACTTTTCATGTATATAATAAATTTTGTGAAAACACAGCTGTGCCCATAGGTAATAGTCGAGTGCAGTTTCGCACAGCGGATTAAAATTACATCCGGCCAAAATTTCTTTTTTTACCATTACAACAGAAAAGGTTGGTATAATATTAGTTTTGTATACAAAATTTGGAAAACCTTCAATGAACATTGATTTATCAAGTTTAATAATATATTTATTAATGTCATCAATGTGCTTCTCAAATTTTTGTATTTTATTTTTATTATCAAACCCTTCTGCTGCTGAGAAAATAAGTTCTGCTCCATTTTGTGCTGCTTCTATTTTTTTTTCAAGCGAAGTTGGCTGGAAGATATCATCACACTCCAGAAAAGCAATCCAGCTACTTTCTGCAAAGCTTATTCCTTTTTTTAATGTTTTAGCAAGGCCTAGATTTTTTTCGTTAATAACAAGCTTTATTCTGGGGTCTTTTCTTAGATATTCTTTTATAATTCCCAGTGAGCTGTCTGTTGATGCATCATCAATTATGATAAGCTCCCAGTTAGTATAAGTTTGTTTAATGACGCTTTCAATAGCTTCTCGTATATAAGAGGCATAGTTATAGCTTGGCATTAAAATGCTAATTTTCTCATCCATTTTTGTATATTATAATAAATCCATTAAGTTTTAAAGGGGGAAATTAGTTTGTTTGAAGCAGCTTTTTCTTAATGGCAAAATATTTTTTTGTAAGCTCTGGAAAATGTTCCCTGATAAATCGTCTTGCACAATATGATAAAAAGAATTTGAAACTGCTGTATGATAGAACTTTTTCAGTTAATTTTCGAGCAAGAGGTACAGAAAAAACATCCATATCTATATTTTCTTTAAAGATTTTACGCATTTGCTTGTATTTAAGTACATTTACGTAGTATGCATCCAAACAGTTCATAACAAGCAGTTCGTATATATAATCTAAGATTTCAGCTTTTACTTCTTTATCAATATCTAGAGAATTTGCCCATTTAGTATCCTTTATGACATTATCAATATAATGAGCTCTTTTAGTTAACAATGAACCATTTCTGTTTGCACGGTAATTTAGAAGGTTTTCTTTGATAAAGATAATATTTTTGGCAGCTAATGCCGAGCGCATAGCATATTCAATATCCTCAAGACATCTGTAATCATTGTACCAGAGGTTATTTTTTAAAATAAAGTCTTTTTTATAGATTTTTATCCAGGCACTGGATTTCCACATTTTGAAACATTCAGGGGCGTTATAAATATTAACTTTTTTGTAAAGAAAATCAGTAATGCAGTATCCTATATATTCTTTTTTTTCTGTAATTTCATCATGAGAAGTGTATGTAAATCTAACTGCATCAACATCGTTATCAAGATATTTAACAAGAATTTCATAAGCGTCAAGTTCCAGCCAGTCGTCAGAATCAAGACAGTGTATGTATTCTCCGGAAGCAATCTTAATTCCTTCATTTCTGGTGAGGCCTAATCCTATATTTTTCGGATTTTTTTTGATGGTAATTCTTCTGTCTTTTTTAGCATATTCTTCAAGAATTTCAGGGGATGAATCAGTTGAACAGTCGTTTACACAAATGATTTCAAGATTCTTGTATGTTTGATTAATTACTGAATCAAGACACCCTCTTAAATATTTTTCAACGTTGTATACTGGTATAATTACACTTATAAGCGGCATCATAGGTATAATATATCATAAAATGTGTATTTAAGGTAAAATTGTTTTATGAAATTGAGTGTAATAACATTAACTTATAATAAGCTGGAGTATACAAAAAAGTTTATAGAGAGTTTGTATAAGTATACAAAAGATTTTGAGCTGATTATTGTTGATAATGGTTCAACTGACGGAACAGTTGAATATCTAAAATCACTAAAAGATGTAAAACTTATCTTAAATAATGAAAATAAAGGTTTTTCTGCCGGTAACAATCAGGGAATTGAGCTGGCAGAGGGGGAATATATAGGCTTTTTAAATAATGATATTCTGCTTTATCCGGAGTGGTTTGAAGCTTGTGAAGAGGTATTTAAGATTGAAAAAGCTGCCTTTATCTCGCCAAGACATATTAATCCGCATTATGATACTACAGATGAAAAATCTTATATCAACTATTTTAAAAATAATTTCAAGTATGCACAAAAATATGAAAAAAGCTTTGATGAATGCGTCTTTTCCTGTGTAATCACCAAAAGAACGGTTCTTAATAACCTTGGCTTGTTTGATGAAAATTACACACAGGCATTTTTTGAGGATAATGACTTTAAATATAGAGCAATAGAAGCCGGATACGGGGTTTTTGTAACAAATGAAGCCTGCTTTTTTCATTTTGGCTCTGTAACTTCAAAAACGCTTAATCAAAATTTGGAAGCAAACCGCAAATATTATTATTCTAAATATCCGTTTGCAGAGTATCTATCTATTTCCGGCAGTGAAAAATATCAGCTTCAACGTATGGCTAAGCAGTTTAGAGTATTTCCTCTAAATAAAATGTATGAAATTTATCTAATATGCATAAAAATCAAAAATCGTTTGAATAAAATAATTACAAAAGGTAAAAAGTCATGAGGCTGCTTTTTGATTGTACTGAACTTTCCTACTATGTTGAAAATAACGGGCATAGAGCCGGTGTATTTTACGTTGCATTAAACCTTTTCAACGAACTCAAACGCAGAGGTATTGATATAACATTTTATTGCGATTTTAGGCGCTATTATTTCATGAAAAATATATCTGAGTTTAGAGATATTCCCCTGATAACCTCTAATTCCCATATTAATAGATTAATAGCCCGTATATTGTATAAGACAAAAGATTTTCCTTATATTATAAAAACGGCACTTACAATATTATTCCGGATTTATGATGCTCACTTTTATAGAAAAAATAAAAAAAGCATTACGGAAATTGAAGAATTTGATTTGTATTTTTCTCCATTTACGCCTCCTTCGAAAGATATTCAGGATGCACAAATCCCAAAATTCAGAATGCTGCATGATGTTATTCCCGTTCTTGAAACAGGAATGGCTAAAAATGCTAAGGCGTGGTACTACAAGGTTTATAATACTATCAATGATAGGGATTTCTATTTTGCAAATTCGGAATGTACAAGATTGGATGTCCTAAAATATTTTCCATTTGTTAAAACTGAAAATATAAAAACAACGCTTCTTGGTGTAAATGAAAACTTTAAACCCTGTAAATCTGACGAGAAGAAGAAATATGTATTTTCACTCTGTACTCTTGGTAAAAGAAAAAATATTATTTTTGCTATCAAAAATTTTATAACTTTTATAGAAAAAAATAAAATTGATGATTTGTATCTTGTACTTGGCGGAAGCAATTGGAAAGTTTTTGAGGCTGAATTGGATAGAACTCTTAAACAGTACGACAAATCAAAAATTATTTTAACAGGGTACGTGAAGGACGAAGAACTGCCCAAATTGTATTCAGATGCCTTGATGTTTATTTACCCGTCTTGGTATGAAGGTTTCGGACTTCCCGTACTTGAGGCAATGAAATGCGGCTGTCCGGTTATTACATCTAAGACATCATCGCTTCCAGAAGTAATAGGAAATGCTGGTATAAAAATTGACCCGAAATCAGATGAAGAACTAATTAATGCATATGAAAAGTTCTACTATGATAATTTCTATAGAGAACTTTGTGCAGAACGCGGAATTATAAGAGCACGAGAATTTACCTGGGAAAAATGCTGTGAAGAAATGCTCTCTTTTATAAATGAAAAACTAAATCAACCTATTAAATGATAACAGATTTTATTTTATAATTTATAATAAATTTTGAAAGAGGGTTGTAATGGTCATAAGAGTTTTATTTTTATTCGTATCGCTGATAGTTTTGGTAAATTTGTGTATTATAACTTTATGCTATATAACAGGTGAAAATTTATACCAAAAATATGGTAAGCAGATGCTTATAATTTTTGGTGCTTTTGTATTTGTTGTAGCGGCTCTCTATGTCGTATTGGCTTTATTAGCGTTAACTCCTTAGTGAGTCTCTGAACCCTCTCCGGGAAATGAGGACTGAGTCCGAATGGAAGGCGGAGAGGGTAGAATTTCTTAATGAACGAAGAAAATTTAGAAATTCGGGAGAGGAATTTTTAATCAAAAAAGAAAGGAAAATGATGGACAAAAAGTTTTTTGGAATGCCTATACTGGTTCTATGCCTTCTGGTATGTTTCCTTGTAATGTGCAACCCGTTTGTGATGGTCGGTCCCGGCGAAAGAGGTATTAAAATTAGATTAGGTGAAGTAGAACCTGAATGTTACGGAGAAGGGCTGCATTTAATTTTCCCATTTATTCAAAAGTTTAGAACTATGGACGTAAAGACTCAAAGAAATACATTAACCACCGCCGTTTATACAAAAGATATCCAGCAGGCAAGAATTACTTATGTCATAAATTACAATGTGCAGCCGGATAAAGTAAATAAATTGTTTCAGGAAGTCGGAATGGACTATGTTTCAACAATCCTGACACCAGTTGTAGAAGGTACTATTAAAGACATTATCGGAAAATGGAACGCTCAGGATTTAATTGCAAATAGAGAAAAGGCTACCGGAGATATTTTATTTAGACTCCAAAACCAGCTTTCAGATAATTATATTAATGTTACTGACTTCCAGATGACGGAAATTAATTATTCAGATGTGTTTGAAAGAGCTATTGAAAGTAAAGTTACAGCTGAACAAGAAGCTTTGAAAGCGAAGAATAAAACAGTACAGGTTCAGGAAGAAGCTAAACAAAAAGTTATCGCTGCTGAAGCTGAAGCTAAATCAATGGCAATACGAGCAAAAGCTTTAAGTCAGAATAAATCTCTTGTCCAGTACGAAGCTGTACAGAAATGGGACGGTAAGATGCCTCAATATATGCTTGGCGGGTCAATGCCGTTTATAAATGTAACACCTTCTAAATAGTGTAGGACATTATATAATCATCCATTACAAAGCCGTTGCCAATATCCGTAACGGCTTTGTCAATGATTGCAAATCTGTATTTTAAATAAGCGTTTATAGTTTTCTTATTATTTTTGTTAACAGTGAGCCTTATTGACGAATATCCAAAGTTTTTGGCAAGTTCTTTGATTTTATCAAATGCAACCCTGCCGATACCTCTATGCCTAAATTCTTTTTTTAAGTATAGTTTGGATAAAAACAGGTAATCTTTACAGCGTGAAATCCCGAAATACCCGCATTTTACACCGTTTTCGACAATAAAATAGTATGAGTAGTTTTGATGCAAAATCTGCTCAATAATCGCTTTTTCAGATTGAAACTTTTCAACCATATAGTTAATTTGTGCCTCTGTAAGAATGCAAGGCCAGTATTCATGCCATATTTCCCCGGCCAATTGGGCAAGTTCTTTTATTTCATCCTTCTTTACTTCCAAAAACTCCATATGAAAATTTTATCACAAATAGCAAAATTTATATTTACGGGGTTTATTAAATTAAGGAGGCACTTACATGACAGAAGTAAATTTTGGTTCGACATTTAGAATACCAGTGACACAACCTGGTGTAAATAAAGCAAAAAAAGTTAAATTAAAAGGTTTAATAGATTCTTACGGTGGCCTTGTTGGTACAGGAAATACAGGGTATGCAAGGGTATCTGTTCCAAATGAAAAAGATGAATCTTTCCTGCGAAAATTAAAAAGCATTGGCTACAAAGTTTTTCAAGTTTTTGAAGGTGAAAATATTTCCAGAAAATCTCTTGATGATTATATAAAAAGCTGTTTAGATGCTCGTGATTATAAGCAAGTAGGTAAACAAAAGGCTAAAGTTTCAAATGTGAAGTCAAAATTAAACTATATGGACTATACAACAGACAATAAGTTTGAGCAGCCTATTCATGATATTAAACAGGAAAAAGCTGTAATCACTCCTAAAAAAATAGTAGAAGAAACTAAATTTTTCAATGGAGAAGCTGCAGATACAGAACATCAAAATCGCATAAGAAATTCAGAAAGCTATAAAGATATTGTTGCCAGATACGGTGAAGAAGCAGCAGAAGCAATATTCTTCTATAGTAGAAAGAAAATATAAAAACAAAAAAGGTGTTAAGTTTAAGCTTAACACCTTTTTATCTATATTAGATATTATTAATGGCAGAGTGCCAATAATACACCAGCAGCAACTGCAGAACCGATAACACCAGCAACATTTGGTCCCATTGCGTGCATTAACAAGAAGTTTTGAGGGTCAGCCTCTAAACCAACTTTGTTAGAAACACGAGCTGCCATTGGTACAGCAGAAACACCAGCTGAACCAATAAGTGGGTTTACTTTTGTCTTTGAACATAAATTCATCAATTTTGCCATAAGCACACCACCTGCTGTTGCAAGTGAGAATGCTATGATACCAAGTAAAAGAATGAATAAAGTTTGAACAGTTAAGAACTGGCTTGCAGAAAGTTTTGAACCTACAGATAAGCCCAGGAATATTGTTACAATATTTATTAAGGCATTTTGCATAGTATCAGAAAGTCTTTCTACAACTCCGCATTCTTTACATAAATTACCAAAGCATAATGCACCCAATAAAGGACAAGCACTAGGTAATAGAATTACACAAAGAAGGAGAATTAAAAGAGGAAATACAATTTTTTCTCTTTTAGATACATCTCTTAACTGTGTCATTTTAATTTTACGTTCAGCTTCTGAAGTGAGTAATTTCATAATTGGCGGTTGAATTACAGGAACCAGAGCCATATAAGAATATGCTGCTACAGCAATTGGTCCAAGTAAATGTTCAGCAAGTTTTGTCGTTACATAAATAGATGTTGGACCATCAGCACCGCCAATGATACCAATAGAAGCTGCTTCAGGCATTGTAAAACCAAACAGGCAATAAGCCATAAGCAATGCTCCAAAGATACCAAATTGAGCAGCACCGCCTAAAAGAGCTGTCTTAGGGTTGGCTATTAACGGTCCAAAGTCTGTCATTGCACCAACACCCATAAAGATAATAAGCGGGAACAATCCTTTGTGTATACCAGCTTCAAAAATGATACCTAAGAAACCATTTGGCCCTGCAATTTCTTCACCTAAAGGCATAGGAATATTTGAAAGTAATCCACCAAATGCAATTGGAACCAAAAGAAGAGGCTCAAATTGTTTCTTGATGCCAAGCCAAAGCAGGAACAAGCAGATTAGTATCATAATCCATTGTCCGTGCATATGTAAGATTTGTTCAAAACCGTGCAAGTTTGGATCCGCAACAGCATTTTGAGCCGCATGAACGAAGCCCATGATACCGGTTGAATCCCAGAGGGTGTGTAAACCTTCCATTATATCCATAATTTTTTACCTCCCTCTTCCTAACCTATAACAGCCAAAGCTTGACCTGTTACAACTTTATCGCCTTGAGCAACTGCTATCGATTGAATAGTGCCGGCCTTAGGAGCCTTAACTTCAATTTCCATTTTCATAGCTTCAAGAACCATAATTACATCGCCTTCTGCAATTGAGTCGCCAATAGAAGCTTCAATTCTTAATACGTTACCAGGAACGCCGGCTTTAACTTCTTCACCTGCACCGGAACCAGTAGAAGCTGCAGCTGATTTTTCAATGCCTTCTTTAACAGAAACATCATAAGATTTTCCATTAACAGAAGCCTTATCACCTTCAAGCTTAATTGCGTAAGATTTTCCGTTAACTTTAACAGTATATTCGCTGCCGTTAGCAGAAATAGGAGCACAAGTCTGTTGTGGGCAGTTTTTACGAACCCCGATTTGTCCTTTACCCTGTAAGAACATAATGCCTTTTTCCTTACAAGCACCTGCAATGAAGATGTTTTCATCATTAACATCAAGACCTGCATCTTGAAGCATTTTTGTAGCTGCTGCAATACCTTTGTTAGGGTCTTTATCATTCAAGTCAACTACCAACTCAGTTGTAGGCTGCAAGCCGAGTTGTTCTTCCGCAATTTTAACAATTTCAGGATCAGGTTCACAAGGAGTTTTTCCAAAATATCCAAGAACCATTTTTCCGTATCCTTCAGCCATTTTCTTCCAGCTTCCAAACATTACATTGTTGAATGCCTGTTGGAAGTAGAATTGTGAAACAGGAGTTACAGATGTAGCAAAACCGCCTTTTTCAACAACTTCTTTCATAGCAGCAACGACTTCAGGGAATTTATCCATAACGCCGTTATCTCTCATCATCTGGGTATTGGCTGTTAATGCTCCGCCCGGTAATGGTGAAGAAATAATCATAGGGTTAACTGCTAACGCTTCAGGTGGTAAGAAGTAATCTTTCATGCATTCTTTGAAGATTTCTTCTGTTTCAAGAATTTTATTAATATCGATACCTAAGTCGTATTCAGTACCTTTAAGTGCGTGCCACATAGAAACTAAGTCTGGTTGTGCAGTACCGCCTGAAACAGGTTTCATAGCAAGGTCAATACCATCAGCGCCGCCTTCAAGTGCAGCTAAGTATGCTGCTAGGCCAGTACCAGCTGTTTCGTGAGAGTGGAATCTGATGTGAGCATCAGCACCAAGAATTTCACGTGTTCTTTTAATAGTTTCATAAACTTTTCTAGGAGCAGATGTACCGGAAGCATCTTTGAATGCCAGACTGTCAAAAGGAATTCCTGCATCAAGAATACTTCTCAAAACTCTTTCATAGAAAGCTACATCGTGAGCACCTGTGCAGCCAATAGGAAGTTCCATCATTGTAATAGTAACTTCGTGTTTAAGACCGTTGTCTTTAATACATTGACCAGAATAGATTAAGTTATTAACATCGTTTAAAGCGTCAAAGTTTCTTACTGTTGTAACGCCGTGTTTTTTAAACATTTTTGCGTGTAAGTTAATCATATCTCTAGGCTGAGAATCAAGCCCTACTACGTTAACACCACGTGCTAATGATTGTAAGTTAATATCAGGGCCTACAGCATCTCTGATTTTGTCCATAGTTTCAAATGCATTTTCATTGCAGTAGAAAATTGGAGATTGGAATCTTGCACCGCCGGCAACTTCAAAATGCTTAAGTCCTGCTGCAACAGCAGATTTTAACGCAGGTAAAAAGTCGTCAACGAAAACTCTAGCTCCGTATACAGACTGGAAACCATCTCTAAAAGATGTATCCATAACTTTAATAAGTTTTTTTGTCATTGTTTTTTCCTCTCTTTATTTTGACAATTTTAATTAATATTAATAAATTTGGACAATTATTTTCTGCCCTTTAGCATTGCAGTTAAAATAGCAACTGCAATATTTTCGTCATCATTTGATGTGGCTGTTTTAGGAGCTCCGGCAGTTTGCGGTGCAGCTACAGGGAAAAGTTCATTTAATTTTCTTACAACTTTGCCCATAACAAACATAGAAACAATCATTACACATAAAAATGTAAGAACTGTTCCCATGCCAATGCACATTACAGCAACTCCCTGCTCCAATAGTGTTACTAAATCATTCATAATATATCTCCTATTAAAAGTACGTGTTCATTGTTATTTCTATCTATTAATCTCAAGGCTCCATTATCGGTAATCCCTGCTGCTATTCCGCAAATTTCTTTGTCAAACACTTTAACGGTAATTTCGTTATTAAGGAAGTTGGCTCTTCTTATATAATCATTTTTTATTAATAAAAAACCTTCCTTAATGAACTTATCATACATCAAACAAAACTTGTCTAAAAGTTTTTTTAAGAAAATTTCTTTATCTATATTTTTACCGGTTTCAATATTCAGAGAGGTTGCAGGCTGATTGATTTGAGAAATTTTTTCTATCTTTGTGTTTAAATTTATGCCGAATCCTAAAACTAATCCAGAAAGTTTAGTGCCTTCATTTACTCCTTCTGCTAAAATTCCGGAAATTTTTTTTGAATTTATCTGTATATCATTTGGCCATTTTATATTAGGGATAACTCCATATTCTTCAAATGTTTGGGCAAGAATTACGCAAAGATACTGGGTTAAATTTGAATAGACTTCCTGCATTTGTCCGGAAGGTTTGAGGACAATTGATGCATAAATATTATCCTCTCCAAGATTACTCCATTTTCTGTTTAACCTTCCCCGGCCGTTAGTTTGGTTGTATGTATAGACGACTGTTTTATCAGATAATTCTTTAATATGCTCTTTTGCATATTTATTTGTTGAGTCAATCTCTTCTAAATAATGTAAGTTCATATTCTTATTTTAATATAAAAAAAACAACTCTGAATTTAATTCAGAGTTGTCAAGTATGTACACAAATTTTTATGCTGCAGTTTTAACTTTATTTGCTTCAGGTTTCATAATAATTTCTTTTGGTTTTTGATTATCACCTTTAGCATTCAGCTTATTACCAATCCAGTTTGATACCGGAGTAACTACAACTGGAGTTATGTATCTGTAAATTAATGTAAAAGTTAATAAGCCCATTAAGGCACTTAAAGATTTCAAATTTTGGCCAAGTTTAGCTTGTAAAACTTTTGCTTCCTCCTTGGAAATCTGGTCTAGCGCTACTTGTTGTTCTTTTAGACCTCTATACCTATATTCTATTTTTTTATTAAAATCTCCAAGTTTATTTGCTACAGTATAACCTAGACCAGTAGGAATTATGCAACAGAAACCTTGATTTATCGCCAATGTTTTTTTGCTGTCAGGCTCTAAATCTGGATTAGTTAGAGTTTTCCACATATATACACTGCTTGTTAGAATTGAACCGAGCACTGACATGTGTTCTGTCATACGGCCAGGAAATTTTGTCATTTTTTCGGAAGCTGTTTGTATCCATTCTTTGTCATACATAGGCTTACCATAATATTTGCCATAAAATTCGCTTATCCATTTCCCTATTTTACTTTCTTTTCCGCCTTTAAAAGATACTTTGCTTGAAGATGGCGTAACTGTTTCGTCCTGAGGCTTGGTGTATGATTTTTTATTTAAATTATAATTTTGGGAAAAATTATAATTATTATGAAGTCCTGATATATTCACTATGCCACCTCCTTTCTTTGAGGCTGTTCAAGTGTTTTATTATTCATATTTATTTCCTTTGGCTGCGGTTCTTCATGTTTCTTGCTTTTTTCAAGATGGAATACGTGTTTTAAAACCCAAGGTATTAATAGAATTGTACCGGCTGCAAATGGTATTCTGGTTGCAATATCAGGGAGCCAGCCTAACCACTTATTGCTTATTTCATTTGCTTTATCTGCAGCAAGCATTTTATCATCAACCGGAGTGCCTAATTTTATTGGTACACCGCCTGCTTCCAAACCATTATTTGACTGATATGAGAGATATTTTGTATCATTTGTACGTTTTAGACCGGTATATAGCGGTGTTGCATTTGCTGTTTCTCTATAGGATGATACGTGAATTATATCCATATCTATATTAAACGGAGTACCGTCTGTTTTCTTCCAGAAATCTGTATGAACTCTTTCGCCGTTTTTCGTTATAGATTTAATATCCAAATCAGGCATAACTTCTTTTAAGAAATTTTCATCAATGTGCTGCAGCGAGAAGAAGTTTGTATCTTTATAGTCTTTTATAGAACCACCCATACCTTCTTCTTTGACTGCTATAAACATGTCTTTAAGTTCAAGATGTAATTTCTTGCCGTTTCTATCTACCCATTCACTTACAGGTTTATTCTTCATTGCATTTAAGTCAATGTTTGCTCCAAAAGATTTTAGTGTTTCTTCAGAAACTTCTGTTAAAGGTTTAGGTCTTGCAACTGTTAATGTATTTTTAAACTCTGTAGAGAATTGGTTTCCTAATTTATCTTTCCATTCAGCTACAGGCTTTCTTACTGTTTTGCTTGCATCTGCCCAGATAGATTCAATATTAAGATTAGGATATTTACGTTTTAAGATTGACTCATTCATTCCTTTTAATAAATATTTTTGAGCATATTTTATACCTTTAGAGAATGGAGTAGCAATTAATAACGAACTAATAATACCTACTGCACCTGATGATATAGAGTGTGCAGAAGCGTACATATTATCCTGCTTATTTTTCTTGGTAGGAATTGTCATAATAGTTAAAGGTCTTAAAAGCATGCAGATAACAGCAGAAATACAAGCCTGAACAAGTACTTCATGACTCATCAAGTCTAATATTCTATCAAAAAAGCGGCCTTTAAGAAACTTATCCATTCTCGTCTCTTTATCCGCCGCTTTATTTGCTTTATCTATAACTTTTTTTATAATCTCTTTTTTACCTTTAAATGACACTTTACCCTCATAAGTATCTGCGAGAGCATGTGTCTTCTGCATTCGCATGCGTTCCGAATAATTTAATCTAATCTCTTCATTAGGGATAGTAACATTGTTGGTTGATTGCGTTCTCCCAGAGGAGCTTAGATTTTGCGTTGTATGAATCTTCATCATAGTTTCCAATCTAAATTAACTGTCTACACATTTATAGTAAAACAAAGAAAAAATTTTTTTGCTAGTTTATAACAATTTTGTTACAATTGTTAAAGAGTTAGAATTTTATTGGGTTTGATAATGGATAGGAATAGTTTTATTATAATTTTTTTACTATTAATTTCTATAAATTGTTCACAGGCTTTTGATTTAGACATGACAGTCGATGATGATATAAGAAAAAATTATAATTCATCCAAGTTAATAAAAGATACTAATACAGAAGATGCGGATGAAAGCCTTCCTGCTCTGCCTGAAATCTCAAAATATAATAAGCCTGAGCCCATAGAAGAAAATATTTCAAAAGAGGTAAATCCGCCGGTTCAGCCTATAAAAACAGGAAGTATAAAAATTTCCAGTGGAACTTCTTTTAATGTAGTAAGTTCAACAAAAATAAACGATTGGCTGGCAAATGGTAATACTGTTAAATTTTACACTAAGTCGCCTATTGTAAAAAGAAAATATACAATTCCGGCTAATACTGTTTTTACAGGTGAAATTATTGAAACACATCAGCCTCAAATTACCTGTAACGGAGGACTTGTTGTTATAAGAGTAAGAAGTATGAGGTATAACGGTCAGACTATACCAATAAATGCATATATAACAAGAGCTGATGATAAAATGATTTTTCTAAACAACATAAAAGGTAAAAGAACTTATCTTAGTACTTTGTGGAAAAAGGGAAATTGGGGCAGAACTTTATTTGGCAGAATGTTTAATCTGACAGTAAGCCTCGGCGGGGAAGGTTCAACAATTCTTTTATCTCCATTTCCTTTTGCATATGGAACTATATGTTTAGGACTTAATACTTTGGTTTCACCAATAACAGCATTCTTTTCAAAAGGAGGGCATGTTTCTATTCCGGCGGGCAGTGCATTTCGTATAAAACTAATGGATGATGCTTATATTGATTAGAATAATTCTACAATATTTTGTTCTTCAAAGCGTGGACATGTATTCCAAACGAGTGTAGGAATTATATCTCCTTCTACTCTGCCCGGGAATTTGCAATTGCAGCAGCCTTTTATCATGTTGGTGGAGCCGTCAACTATTGGCTGGAAGTATTTGCAGCACTGGCAAATTTTGAGAGAAAGCCCGTAGTCATCTAATTTTTCTGTAAGTTCTCTTATCGCATCAACCATTCTCAGATGATTGTTTTTAGTTATATATGTTTTTCCTTTATTAATAAATTTGACTCTTGCAAGTCCATCATCAGAGATTAATTCCAGCTGGCATTGAAAATCTTTTTTGCCATCAGTTACGATAATATTTGTAACCATTTTTTCAACATTATGTTTATGGTGTCGTTTATTTATTAATCTGCGTGTACCTCTTATTGGCGGGAAGTTTTTAATTATGTGTCCTATTGAATAAATCGGATATGCAAACAGATATAAATGTTCTTTAGCATACAATTTTACATTCATAAGGCTGATGCAGAACGCCAGTGCAAGTGTAATGAATGTAATTAGTATTGTTGTATAACTTACCCAGAACGGGAATGAATATGAATGTTTTAATAGCATGGCATATGCAAGAATACAAACAAGCCAGTTAGGCTGGATTAATGAGCAAACATATTCCTGTGTTAGAAAATTCGGACAGTGAGTTACATTATTCCAGAAAATATTAATTCTTTTAGAAAGTGATGGAATTCTGGAGTCATAGTTTGATATACCTGTATAAACTTTTAAATCATCAATAAAAGCTGGATTTATACCTTCATTTGTAAGCTTAATTGTATATTTAATTTCAGCTGCTTTGTCCTGAAATTCAAACGATTCTATTTTATTAAGTATGTCTTTTTTTATAACAAATGCATCAGTATTGATTAAGTTGGCAAGTTTTAACCTTGTTCTTGATGCGTATAGAAACTTTGCGCAATATCTTGAATATGTAGCTTTAATATTTTCAAGCAGCGTCAAAGGTTTTTCTTCCTGTATGTAATTAATCATTGGCATGAATACAGAATGCTTAGTTAAATAATAATTTACATTAGTTAAAAAGTCGGAATCAACATAATTTTTAGCATCAAGAAAAACATATGCATCAAGGTTATGTGCTTCGGAAAGTTTCTCTGCAAGGATAGAATAAGCCTGACTTTTTCCTATTGGTTCCAGATTATTAATACTGATAACATTAATATCTAGATCACTTTGTAATGTAACATCAGAAGATTTTTCGCATCTATCAAGGATTGCATATATAGTGTAGCGCTGTTTGGGATAATTTTGAGTTTTTAATTGTTTTAATAAATTATCCAGTGTTCTTGCGGGGCCTGTAGCATAGACAACTACACAAATATTTGCATCTTTATTAGTGTATTTATCTCTGATTTTTTTTGCAGGCTTTAAGTTTGAGCAGGCAAGTACTATGTAATATAGCGTAAAAATTGTAATATATATGTATAATATAGTCATAAAATTATCCTCAAGAAAAGTTTACTCTAAAAAAAACATTTTCTCAAATAGATAAAAAAGACTTGATTTAAAAAAATGTCTATGATAAATTAAAAAATGTCGGGATGAGTTATCAAACAAAATCCCTTCTCACATTAGCTGGTATAGCATACGAGGGCTGCTAGCTCAGGTGGTTAGAGCGCACCCCTGATAAGGGTGAGGTCGGTGGTTCGAGTCCACTGCGGCCCATATAAAAAGGACAATGAAAAAATCATTGTCCTTTTTATTTATTAAGATATAGTTTTACCCATTTCGTAAGCTTCGTTTAACGCTGGATTTCCTTCTATTGCGCCAATAACATCTGCTCCCAGGCCGCGAATTACCCCCTTTAGATGGGCTTTTTCGTGACAGTCAATCCATCCTTGCAGCCCTTTAATTGCACCATCAAAAGCAGAGGTTTCTGGTTCTGCAGCCGCTGCAAGAAGATAGATATCTTCAAATTTATTATCCATTGTATATAATGGATTAGAGCGGTCTATCATTGTTTTCATCTGACCGCACATTTCATAATAATATACCGGCGTTGCCCATACGATAACTTCTGCATTATGGATTTTTTCTGTAATTGAATTCGCATCATCATCAATTACACAATGATTAAGTTTTTGACAGGCAAGACAGCCTTTACAAAAATTAATGTTTTTGTCATATAAATATACAACATCTACATCATTTCCAGCTTCCCTGGCGCCTTTTTCAAATTCTTGTGCCAATCTGTTAGAATTTCCATTTTTTCTTGGGCTTGTTCCAATAATTAATACTTTTTTGCTCATTGTATAATCTCCTTTTCATTAGAATTTTACACCTTGATAGCTGCTCTAAGTCAAGAGGAGGGATTAATCCAATTTCCTTTTAAATGTAAGCATTGCAAGTGAAAGTGTAATTGTTGCAATTAAGATTAAAGGAATCCAGTTTATAAAAACATCATGAAAACTCATTCCTTTGAGGAATATGCCTCTTGTAAGAAGCATGAAAAATCTTATTGGATTAATTAGGGTTAAATATTGCAAAAATTTTGGCATATCTTCTATTGGAGATATAAATCCAGAGAGAAGTATGGCAGGCATTTGAAATGTTATTACACCCAAAATTGCCTGCTGCTGGGTTTTACAGATAGATGATATAAAAAGTCCTACCCCTACTATTGATAATAATGAAATAAAAATTGAAACAAAAAATAGCAGAAATGACCCCATAAAAGGAATTTTAAATGCAGTTATAACTATCAGTGTCATTATGCAGGTAAGGCACATTGCAATTACTAGTGGCGGGATAGTTTTTCCTAGCAGGATTTCAAAGGAGGTAAGCGGACTTACTATAAGCTGGTCAAAAGTTCCCATTTCTCTTTCTCTTGCAATTGAAAGAGCTGTAAGCAGCAAAGTAATTACAAGAGCCAGCATTGCAACAATTACGGTTAAGATGTACCATTTATATTCAAGATTAGGATTATACCAATTACGTATACTCGGTGCAATTTGAGGTGCTATGCCTGTGATATAGTTATTATACTCATTGACTATCTGATTTGCGTAGCCTGATGCTATTGAGGCTGAATTTGTCTGACGTCCGTCTGCTATAATAAGAACTTCTGCCGGATTACCACGTTTAATGTTTGTTGAAAAATCATTATTAATATAAATTCCTATCTGGACTTTTTGGTTATCAATTTTTTCTTTTAAATCAGCCTCATTCTCTGCATAATAGAACTTTCTAAACCTCGGAGAGTGCTCAAAACGTGATAATAATTCTCTTGATTCAACAGTATTTGCACTGTCAATTAATGCTACATCAATATTTTTAACTTCCATTGTAATTGCATTTGCGAATACAAACAGCTGCATTAGAGGCAGTGCAATAATAATTCCTCTGCTTTTAGGATCTTTCCATATTGTAATAAATTCTTTTTTTATAAGAGCAATAATTCTGCGTAAAGACTCTCTAATCATTTGTCCAGCCTCATATCAGTATTTTTGTACACAGCAGCAAAAAGAATTGAGCCGAGAATTGTTAAAAATAATGAGTTAATAATAACTATTTCCCAGACAGTACCTGCCATAAATTCACTTTCGATAAAAGTAATATAGTATCTGGGCGGTAAAATCCTTGTTAATTGCTGAAAGAATACCGGCATAGAATTTATAGGAAACATCAGCCCGGACAGCATTAAAGCAGGGAGAAAACCAATTCCGAGCGATACCTGACTTGCCAGAAACTGATTTTTTAATTTGCTTGATATTAAGAGCCCTATGCCGGATGAAGTAAACAGGAAAAGACCGCTTACAAACATTAAGATTAGTAAGTTACCCCTGAACGGTATTTTGAATACTGCAATACAGAGAGCAACATTAAAACTTACGGATAACATTCCAAGGCAAAAATACGGGATATATTTTCCTAGAACAAGATCTATTTTTCTTACCGGCGTTGTTAAGAGTGCTTCCATTGTTCCCCGTTCCCATTCTCTTGCAACCACAAGTGCAGTAAGCAGTATGCCTATAAGCGTCATAGTGATGGCGACTGAGCCTGGAAGGATAAAATAATGACTGTTCAAATCTTGATTGTACCAGGTTCTTACTACAGGGTTCACAAGAGGCATTTTTGTGGCATTGCTATAACGGCTGCTTGCAAGCCATTGATTAATTATCTGCATTGAATAGTTCTGAACATAGTTAGCAGTGTTAACCTCGCTTCCGTCTGTTATAATCAAAACTTCTGCTGTTTTTGCGCGTGAAAGATTTGTGGAAAAGTCATTTGGAATAATAACAGCTCCCTTTAACCTTGAACGGACTATTCCCTCTTCAAGTTCTTTTTCATTATCGTACACAATAGAGTTTACATATTTACTATGTCCGAAAGATTTTACGAGTGTTGCTATTTCAGGATTTGCGTCATCATTTTTTATTCCTATTGTAACTTTAACCGTATCCAGATTAATCCCGTACATATAAATTAAAATAGAGATTAACGGTAGAACAAAAGCTATAATTATGCTGCTGGGATCTCGTATAATCTGCAAAAATTCTTTTTTTATTAAAGCCTTGAGAGTGCTCATTTTCCGCTCTCCTTAATTAGATTTACAAAAGCTTGTTCCATATTGTCGGCGTTAGCTTTTGTCTTTAATTCATACGGTGTACCCAGTGCAATAGTTTCTCCTTTATAGAACAGGCTTATTCTATTACAGTATTCGGCCTCATCCATAAAGTGTGTTGTGACAAGAATTGTAACACCGAGTTTAGCAAGCGATGTGATGTGATTCCAGAATTCACGCCGTGCAATAACGTCAACTCCGGATGTAGGTTCATCCAAAAAAAGTATCGGCGGGTTATGAATAACAGCGCATGCCAGTGAAAGACGCTGTTTAAAACCTAAAGGCAAATCCTGAGATTTCATATCCTGTATATCGTGGAAGTTAAAAATATCAATAATTTCGTCAACCCTTTTATCTTTGTTCAAAAAGTTTATACCGTATACAGAAGCAAAGAATTCCAGATTTTGTCTGAGGGTAAGATTACCGTACAAAGAGAACTTCTGCGCCATGTAACCCAGGTTAGAACGTGCTTTACTCGGGTTTTCAAGTATATCTATTCCCATAATTTTTGCGGTGCCTCCGGTTGGTTTAGCAAGACCGCACATCATTTTGAATGAAGTTGATTTCCCTGCGCCGTTAGGCCCAAGAAGTCCGAAGATTTCTCCTCGCTGTATGCAGAAAGAATTATTTTTTACTGCATAAAAATTGCCGTATCTTTTTTCCAGATTATCTGCTTCTACTGTGCAAGAAAGATTTGATTCCTGAATTACATAGTTTTGCGCAACTTTTGATGGTTCTTTTTTATAACCGCCCATCAAATCAATAACTTTTTCCTCAAACTCTTTTGTATCACGTGCTAAATCATCAGGTTTCCCGTTATAAATAACCTTGCCTTTATCTAAAACAACAGCGGTATCAAAACTATGAGCTTCATCTAAATATGCCGTTGACCATAAAACAGTAGTATCTGGAGTTATGAGTTTTCTTACCATTTCCATCAGATCATGTCTGGAAATAGGGTCAACTCCAACAGAAGGTTCATCAAGCACTAAGAAATCAGGTGAACCCATTAAAGCGCAGGCAAGACCCAATTTTTGTTTCATTCCTCCTGACAATGCGCCAGCAAGGCGTGTTTTAAAAGGCATGAGTTTTGTAAACTCTAAAAGTTCATCAAACTCGTAAGGTAATTTTTTTAAGTCAGCATATAGCTGTAAATTTTCTTCAATGCTTAAATCTTCATATAGTCCGAATTTTTGCGGCATATATCCGATTTTTGTTGATAATTCTTCTTTTTGTGCAGCCGGATTTAGCCCGAGTACAGTTATTTCTCCTCCATCAGGAATCAAAAGTCCGGTGATGAGTCTTATGAGTGTAGTTTTTCCTGAACCGTCAGCCCCGATTAATCCTGTAATTTTTCCTTTTTCAATATCAAGTGAAAGGCTGTCAACTGCTCTGATTTTCCCAAAAGACTTTGTTAAATTTAATATCTTAACTGTCTGCATTATTACCTATGTTAATTTTTATCGTTACAGGCATTCCCTGACGCAAGTACTCATCAATATCATCTATATAGACTCTTATTCTATACACTAAATCTGTTCTTAAATCAGTAGACTGAACAGTTTTTGGCGTAAATTCTGCAACTGGCGAGATATATCCTACATAACCTTTGTACTCACGCTTTTTGCCAGTATTTGGATTGGTAGTGTCAGTGTAAACATTTACTCCCATTCCGTATTTAATGTTACCCAGATCTTTTTCGTTAACATATGCTCTAATCCAGACAGGTTTATTTTTTGACATTGTATAAACAAGCTGCCCTTTATTGACAATTGCGCCGGGTTCCTGAACTCTAACAGTGACAATACCTGGCTCAGGTGCATAAATTTTTGTATATGCAAGCTGGTTTCTTGCAAATTTTTCTGATGCAACACTTGCTTCGTAATCAGCAGCGGTCTTATCTTTATTGTATGTAAGTGTGTCGCATTCTTCTTTTGAAATTATATTGTCATAACATAGCGGAATATTTCTTTCGTATTTTGAAGCCGCGTCATCTTTTAAGGCCTGCGTGCGCTTTACTTCTGCAGAAGATTTTTCAAAATTTGATTTATAATCCTTATCATCTAATACAGCTATAAGTTCTCCAGAGCTAACACTGTCGCCTTCTTCTTTAAGCATCTTGAGTATTTGTCCGGAAACCTGAAAACTTAAATCAACCTGACGAATTTCTATATTGCCGTATAAGATAAGCTCATTAGGATTAGCTTTTTTTCTCAGCGTAAAATATAATCCGCATCCTAAACCAATAATCAATATTATTACAATTAATGCAATAAGTCGTTTCTTCATAATTTACCTCCTACAGCTTTGTAAAGCGTAAAATAATTTACCAGCCTTTGAGTCTTAGCTTTTATGTATTCGTTTTCAGATGCTAGATAGTTATTTTGTTCCTGTAAAAGATTTGGGGATGATATTACGCCCCTTGAAAATTTCTTAGTATTATTGTTAAAGTTAACGGCTTCATAATTAAGTTTTGATTTTGTACTTATTTCAATATCCTTGTCATATTTATTTATGCAGAGTGCAGTGTTCACTTCTTTTACTGCTTCTAAATCAGTCTGTCTGTAATATTCAAAAAGCTCTTCATATTTAGCTTTCTGGAATTTTAAATTTGCAATTTTTCTTCCGCCGGTAAAAATATCCTGTGTAGCACCTGCAAGCAGCAGAGCAAGTGAACTATTCCAGGAAAAGAAACTGCCGGGAGCTATTGTATTAAATGCCCAGATACCTGTAATATTGAATGACGGAAGAAATTCTTTTCTTGCGACCCGAACATCAATTTTTGCTTTTTCAAGCTGTTTTTCTGCTGATTGAACATCTGGTCTGGCAAAAATAACATCAGAAGAAACAGTTTGGGGGATCTGTCCATTGTACTCAAAATTTATGAATTCACCTGTGTTCAGTGTCCCTGCATTTTGAGCTGATATTCCGCTTAGAACTGCAAGCTGCATTGCAAGAATTTCACGCTCTTTCCTGTACTGAAACAAATTATTCTCGGAGTCTTCATATTTTTGCTTGAATTTATTTAATTCATTTGTGCTAATTACGCCTCTTGCAAATTTTTTATTGTTGTAATCGAGTATTTGTTTATTGTTTTCAGCGATTTTTTCCTGATTGCTGATAAGCGCATCGTACTCAAGAATGTTTGTATAAACCGTCGCAACATCACACAATAGAGATATATAAACAGCTTTTTCTTCAAACCGGCTTGCCTCAAATGCCTTTTTATAACTTCTTGTTTTATCTCTGTTTTTTAGCAGGAAATCTGCTTCATAATTTACCTGAAACGGTAACACAAAAGCGCTTTTACTTAATTTGAAATAATCGACTTTTGGAGTATTAATCCCAAGATAATCTGCACTGACGCTGAATGACGGAAGCTCTTTCCCCAGCGAATATTTTGCCTGCTGTCTGTATTGCTCAACCTGATATGTTGCCTGTTTAGCATTATGATTGTTCTCTATTGCCTGATTTATATAATAAACAAGACAGTCATCATTAAATCTTGTGAAAAATTCCGGATTAAGTTCATTAACATTAACGGCACCGGCATATCCGGCTGACATCATAAATACTGCTATGAAAATAAATCTTTTAAGCATTTTCAGCCTCCTTTATAAGAGTCTGAACGTATAATTTTACGTTTTCTTTTATAATCTTTATATCTTCCTGCGTAAAATCTTCCTGCCCGAGAAGACTGAGTGAAAATGCCGGCAAAATTTTAGGAGAGTTTATCTGTGAAAGTATGAAAACGGTTTTTAATATAACTTCTCTATCAGTTTCTTTTTTTCCAAGAATACAAGCTAAAAGTTTTCTTAAATATTTAAGAAGTTTAGGTGACGTAATATTATTTTTTTGCTGTTCTCTTAGAAGTATTAATATTAAGTCATTTGTGATATTTGCATAAAAAAAATCTACGCACTTATCCAGAATAAGTTCAAGCAGTTTAATTTTTTCTTCTCTGCTTAAATCTTCCGGTTTTTTATTGAAGTCAATAAAGCTGCTGGCAAAATGCATTTGAGCCTCAAGCAAGTTTTCAATTATTCCGTTATATAGTTCCTGCTTTCCGCCCCAGTAATATGAAATCATACAGATATTGCAGCCGGCGTCCTTACAGATTTCTCTTATACTTACCGCATCATATCCTTTTTGTGCAAATAGTTTTATTGCAGATTTTAAGATTTTTTCTTTTGAATTAATATCGCTCATTCTTTTATAATAAAACAAACGTTTGATTTAGTAAAGTCATTTATAAAATTTCTTTACATAAAGGCCCTCTTTTATATGAGGGCTTATTAATTATATATGTTTTTCAATGTTGGTAATAATAGATGATTTAGGCATTAGGCCTACCATTCGTTCAACAACTTCCCCATTTTTAAATACCAGAAGGGTAGGAAGGCCACTGACCTGATATTCTTTTGCCGCGTCTATATTATCATCAGTATCAATTTTAGCAAAGTTAACCCTGTCATTAAGTTCGGTTTCAACTTCCTCAAGGATAGGGGAGAGTTTTCTGCAAGGACCGCACCAGGTTGCATAAAAATCTACAACTGTTAATTTGTCTGAATTAATTACTTCTATGTTGAAGCTGTCTACAGTTATTTCTTTTACCATATAAATAAACTCCTTATTTAAATTTTATAAACCTATATTACCATATGCAAGATATTTATGCTATTATACAAATAGGGAGAAACAGGGATGCCGAGAAAAAAAGAAATTGAAATAGTTTTAGATACTGAAACAACGGGGTTAGATTATACCAGAGAGCGAATTATTGAGTTTGCTGCTGTTCGTTTGGAAAACGGGAAAATTAAAGACGAGTTTCAGACTTTGATAAATCCCCACCAGCATATAAGGAAATCTAGTCAGGCTGTTCATGGTATTACTCAGGAAATGGTGGAAGATGCTCCGTCAGAAGAAGAAGCTCTTCCAAAAATACTTGAATTTATCGGCGATTATCCGATTGTTGCTCATAATGTAATATTTGATTATTCTTTCTTGAATGAAGCAAAGCTGAGAGTATTCGGAGAAAAACTTGAAAACCCGAGAATTGATTCGCAGGCAATGTTTAAAGAAATTGCACCTGATTTGGAATCGCACGGGCTGGAAGCCTTAACTAAAAGGTTTAATGTAGATTTGACCAATCATCATAGAGCAATGGCTGATACAATGGGGCTTGCGCTTGCTTATCCAAAATTAAAAAAACTGTATCTGCAAAGACTTGACTGGCAGAAAAAACAGCTTGGGAATGTTGATTATCTTTTTGACAGGTATTTGAGAATACAGCAGAGTATTGCGACAATGCAGGCAGAGTTACAGGATTTGAAATCTGTATTTAAACTGCATTTTGAACTTGGCGGCGAGCCGCTTGTTGCAGAAACCGGCGAGATGATGGTTTATCAGTCAAAACAATCTTTTGGATATGATTTAGCTGATATTAAGGATGTTCTTGAAAATGTAGGGGCACTTGAAAAAGCTGTAAAGGTTAACAACGGCTTTATCGACAGGCTTTGCAACGGTCTTAGCTTATCAGAAGAGTACAAAGAGATTATCCGCGATGCACGTCAGGAACTCTCGGAAACAAGAAATATACAAGTAATAAAACCATGCAAACAATAAACAAAAAAAATATTCCTGAAACCATTACTTTAAAGATAGAAAAACTTTCTAATCTAGGGCTGGGGATTGCTAAGCTTGACGGCTATGTAATTTTTGTAGAAAATGCATGCCCCGGGGATATTGTAAAAGTAAGAGTCGGGAAAAAAAATAAAAACTTTGCAAATGCTAAGATTATCGAAGTCATAGAACCTTCTCCGCACAGGGTAGAGCCGTTTTGTCCTATGCAAAAGGTTTGCGGGGCATGCCAGCTGCAGTTTATTGATTATAATTACCAGCTTGAACTTAAAAAACAAATTGTTGAAGATGCTATGCATTCAATCTATGGTAAGGAAGTTGAGGTCAGAGATGTTATTCCAAGCCCGCAAAACAGGGAATACAGGCATAAAATTCAGTACCCTGTAGCTGAAACAAAAGAGTCAAAACGTATTCTCGCAGGATATTTTAAGACCGGAAGCCATGAAATAGTAAATATAAAATACTGTCCTATTCAGCCTTCGTACTGTGACGAAATTATAGATTACATAAGAGTTATTGCAAAGAAATTTAGTGTTTCAGGTTATGATGAGAAAAAACATGCCGGAGATTTAAAGCATGTTGTAATTAGAGCTTCTAATTATAATAATAGGGCTTTAGTTATACTTGTTATAAACTCTGTTAAGATGCTGGAGAAAATAAAGAAGCTGGCAGAAGCTGTTTATGATAAGTTTGCAAATGTTTCAGGTGTCGGGATTAATTTTAATCCTAAGAAAACCAATCTTATTATGGGAGAAAATACTGAAATAATTGCAGGAGAGGCGTTTATTGAAGAAAAATTGTGCGATAAGATTTTCAAAGTAGGTGCTAATACCTTTTTTCAGGTAAATCCTGCGAGCGCCAATAACATATTTGAATATGTAAAGAATTACATTTCTGAAAATTTTGAGAATCCTTTGGTACTGGATGCATATGCAGGTATTACCGCATTTGGAATTTGCCTTTCAGATATTGCTGCAAAAGTTGTAAGTGTTGAAGAGGTTAAAGCTTCAGTAGATTTAGCATCAAAAATTATAAAAGAAAACGGAATAAAAAATGTTGAGCTTCATAACATGGACGCCGGAAAGTTTTTTGAAAAAGAGCTTAACACAAAGGGCAGGAGTTTTGATGTAACTGTGCTTGATCCTCCCAGAAAAGGATGTTCTGAAGAAAGTCTTGATTATGCATTGAAACTTACTAAAGGAAAGATTATTTATGTATCCTGCAACCCTGCTACTCTTGCAAGGGATTTAAAATATTTGACCGAACATGGTGCTAAAGTCGAATTTATTCAGCCTTTTGATATGTTTCCGCATACATATCATGTTGAAGATGTTGCTGTAATAAGTGTATAAACTCTTCTTTTGTGATATCTAAAATCTCGTTCATACAAGTTATGCCTTTAACTTCTTCATTAAAAAGTTTTTCCAGAAGTTCTTTGTCATATCCGAACAAAATAGAACCATGTTGGAGAACGTACCCCTGTTTCCTGCATTGAGCGGAACCGATTAGTTTTTTACCTTTATAACACACATCAGCACCGGTAGATATAAGCATGCAGTAATCAAATTTCATTCCGCCTTTATATCCGCCGCCAAACTCTAATTCAATACCCAGAGTTTTAAAAAAGTCAATTAATATTCCAGAAATTTCTTTATAAGATTCAACTACACTCTGTCCTTCTTTAATCGGAGCTACATAGCTGTATGTGACTTCGTTATCATGCAGGAGCGCCCTTCCTCCTGTTAATCTTCTTACGGAATCAATTTCGCCTGTTAAAAAAGTATCTTTTTGATTTCTGCCCAGCGAGATACATTTTGGCGACCAGCCGTAAAGCCTAAATACCGGCTCTTTTGACTTTTGTTCAATGGCTCTGTCTAAAATTTCTGAGTCAATGCGCATATTATCAGCACCTGAATTTATGCTGTAACCGTAATAAATCATTTTCTTTCCCGTGCTTTCTTAAGCAGAGCATCGTCATTTGTACGTTCAGCAAGCGGCATAGGGATAAATAAGTCTTTGTAGCGTCTTATTGCGTACTGGTCGGTCATGCCTGAAATGTAGTCTGTTACAATTTGTGGAATTTCTTCTTCCGTATAGAATGGTTCCATCATTTTGGCATAATGCTCAAATAATGATTTTATAATATTTTTTGCTTTCTTTTCTTCTGCTTTTGCAATCGGGTCAAGGTAAACATTGTCAAACATCCAGGTTCTGAGTTTTGTAACGTAAAACCATCCTTCTTCTGACATTGTAACCTTTGGTTTATCCATCGAGCTTGTTATTACATCTGTAATCATTTTCCCAAGTCTTGCTGATTGATTGGAGGAAAAATACTTTACACAGTCAGCAGGCAAATCTGCCTCGGAAATTATTCCTGCACGAATTGAATCTTCAATATCATGGTTGATGTATGCAATTTTATCAGCATATTGTACAATCTGTGCTTCCGGAGTTTTAGGCTTATAGCCCCAGGTGTGGGTTAAGATACCGTCAACAGTTTCTTTGCACAAATTCATATCTTCAAGGACTTCTACAACTCTAACGCTTTGCAGGTTGTGATGAAAACCGTTAGGCAAAAGTTCATCCAGTGTTCCTTCTCCACAGTGTCCAAAGGCAGTATGCCCTAAATCGTGCCCCAGCGCAATCGCTTCTACCAAATCTTCGTTTAACCTTAAGGCGCGTGCCATGGTTCTTCCTATTTGTGCAACTTCCAGAGTATGTGTAAGTCTTGTTCTGAAATGGTCATTATATGGTGATAGAAAGACCTGTGTTTTATGCTTTAAGCGTCTGAATGATTTTGAATGCAGTATTTTATCTCTGTCCCTTTGAAATTCTGTACGAATCTCAAATTGTTCATTTCTGGGGCGTTTTCTGCCCTTAGAATTTCTGCAGGTTGTTGCGTACGGACTTAACTGTTCAAGTTCGCGTTCTTCAAGCTGCTCTTTAATTGTTTTGCATTCAGTATTCATAGCTCTATTATAACTAAAATAAACACGTTTGGCTACAGCAATACATTGTCTTTTTCTATTAATTATTGTATCATTACAATAAGGGAGAGAATTGATGGAAGCTTTTTTTAATGCAGAGTATATAATACGTTTATTTCTAGCTCTGGCACTTGGTTTTTCACTGGGATTAGAGAGAGAATTAACTAATAAGTATGCAGGCTTACGAACTCATATTCTGGTATGTCTGGGTGCCTGCATTTTTACCTTGCTTTCAATATATGCATTTCCGACATTTGCAACCGGCGATAACGTTGACATTGCTCAAGCAACCGGCATAAGAGATACATCAAGGGTTGCAGCCCAGATTGTTACCGGGATTGGTTTTATTGGTGCTGGTACGGTGTTGAGAAACGGGCCTATGGTTTTTGGGCTTACTACTGCTGCAACACTATGGATTGCAGCAAGCATAGGTATGGCTTGCGGTGCCGGAATGTACGATGTGGCTATTATTGCAACAGTGTTAAGTGTTGCTGTATTAACACTAATAAGAATTTTGGAAAGACAATTACTCCCGTCTAGCGGTAAGCAGGTAAGACGCTGTAAAATTGTTATATATCTTAATGGAAATGATGTTGAAAAAATTTATAACTTTTTAAATTCATATGTTGATAATATGACGGATTTTTCTTCTAAAAAATTACTTGAAAATCCGGAAAAATCGAAAGTGTCTTCTATATTTGACTTGAATAACAAAAGAATGATGAAGGAAATATACGGTAAACTACGCAATATTGCAGAGCTTGATTCAATAACGCTTCAGGAATTAAATGATTAAGGAAAAGAAAAAGAAAGATAGATTTGGGGCACAGAAAACAAAAAGGCAAATTCTACTTGAATATGGCCGTACAGTGCTGATTTCTTTTTTACTTGCTCTTGTATTTACTATTCTGCTTTCAATTCATGCAAGAAGCGAAATGATAAAAAATTTGTATGAAAATTCAAATGAACAACGCAGAATGAATGAACAGATTGCAAGACAGCTTATAATGCAGTCGGACTTAACAAAGGATTTGAAGAAGAAGAGCTATGCTGTGTGCATGCAGGTCGGAAATATATATGAGCTTGCGCATGAATATAAAAATGCACAGTTTGCATACGAGATTGCTCTAGAAAAATCTGGTTACGGCAGTTATTCTTCTTATTATAAACTCACGAAAGTTTTGATAGCGCAGGAAAAATTCGATGAGGCGCAGAATGTTATAAAATCTGTAAAAGATATAAGCGATAAAAATCTTATCAAGTATAAATCACGTGCTTATATAGAAATGGGTGATAAATACTATTCTATTGGCAAATTTTTGAGTGCAGCGAAGAGCTATGAAAAAGCTAAATTTTATTATGATAAATTTACAAGAAAGGACCCTGTAGTAGAAAGTTCTATAAAGAATAGAATTGTAAATGCATACATTGAAACCGCTGATATAATGGTGAAAAGCGGTTTAAATTCTGATGCTGTAAGGTTCCTTACAAAGGCTGAAAAATACTTGCCTGACAATTTCAATATTAAATATAAACTTGCTATCATATATTCTGATTTAGATCCTGTTAAATCAGTAGAGTATTTTGAGCCTCTTTTAAAAGAAAAACCTCAGCAAATAGATTACGGCGTATATTCAAAAGCTTTAATGAAATCTGCTAATATTATGGACTTGGAAGGCAAGCCTACAAGAGCTAAGTATTACAGATATAAAATACATTCGATTGATATTTTTGTCAATCAGAAAGTTGTTTATAAAAATGATATAGAAGTGCTGCTGGATAAGTTTATAGTCCGCAAGCCCTGGTTTACATACAGACTAAAAGCAGCTTATCGATTTAAGAATGTATCACATACTAATATTAGAAATATGTCTGCTGATTTTGTTCTGAGGCGTGAGGATAAAGTGCTTGAAACCATATCTGTTAAGTGTGTAGGCAAATCGGCACCGCTGTATTCTAATGGTGGTGTTACTGAAGAAATTAAAATAGTTTTTGATAAAAATATTTTTACTAAAAATGAACTTAGCCAGTACTTAATTGATATCTATCTTTATAAAGATGAGAAATACAAAACGCTTGTGAGTACAATGAAAGTTCCGCTTAAAACTATCAATAATACAAAGTAAATTTAGTAGGCAAGTGTAGGGGCTGATTCCAGCAGAATTTTTGTATACTCCTGCTCTGGAAAATTAAATATTTTATCAGTAGTATTTTCTTCAATAAGCCGGCCAAAGTACATAATTCCTACACGGTCTGCAAGGTATCTGATAACATTCAAGTCATGGGATATAAAAAGAATGGTTAAATCCTTTTGTTTTTTTAAATCTTTAAGCAAGTTAATTATTTGTGCCTGAATACTTGCATCAAGGGCACTTACAGGTTCATCTGCTATAATAAGCTTAGGGTTTAATATCAAAGCTCTGGCAATAGCAATTCTTTGTCTTTGTCCTCCGGAAAATTCATGCGGATAAAGTTCCAGACTTGTTTGCTGCAGTCCGACATCATTAAGAACCTCTTTTACTAAAGCATTTTTTCTGCTCTTAGAATAGTTTGTATTAATATCCAGCGGCTCTCTTAGTATATCGCCAATTTTCATTTTAGGGTTCAGGCTTGAGTATGGATTCTGAAAAACCATTTGTACTAACTTTGGATATTCTTTTTTTTCAGAATTATCATGTTCAAGAATATTTTTACCTTCAAATAATATTTCACCTGATTTTGGCCGTACAAGCTTAGTTATTGCTTTTGCAAGGGTTGATTTTCCGCATCCGGATTCTCCTGCTAATGCATAAATTTCTCCCTCTTTTATTGAAAGAGAAACGTCATTTACTGCGACAACAAGGTCATCTTTTTGTTTTTTTAAGCTGTTGTATTCAACAATTAAATTTTTTATTTCTAGTAAATTATCCACGTATATATTTTACCACGGTTCTTTTTATGATAAAATCGTCGAAGAGGATAAGGAGTTTTCAATGTTTGATGTTTTTGTAAAAAAGTTTGTGACAGTTAAGAATATTATATTTTTCATTATAGCAATCCTTTTCATAATTTTTATAACTAAGATTAAAGATATTGCAATTCTATTCTTTGCTTCATATGTAATTGCTTGTTCATTAAATCCTCTTGTAGATAAAATGACAAAAAAAATGAGCCGTTCACTGGCTTCTACGCTGGTTTTATGCGGGGTTTTACTAATATCTGCTCTTTTTATTCTGCCATTATTTGTAGTTGCCGGACAACAGATAAAATCTTTTCTGGTTATGCTGCCGGAACATGTAACAGCTGTAAAAAGCTTTTTAATGAATACTCCGCTGGTAAGTCAATCTACTATAGCTCAGCTTGATATCGGGGAGCTTTTGTCGACAGCTTCCGGCTTTACTACCAAGTTTGTAAATGATTCTATCAACTTAAGTATGGAATTTGCTTCTGCAATTGTTTATTTTCTTGCTGCTTGTATTATTGTTTACTATTTTCTAGTAGATAAAGAAACTGTAAAAAAGACCTATAGCAGCTTATTTCCGCGCCCGATGAAGGCTAAAGCAGAAGAAATCCTTGATACTATATCAGTTAAGATTGGCGGGTATATGCTTGCGTTAATTGTTACAATCGGCTGTGTAGGACTAATAATGACAGTAGGTTTAATGTTATTAGGTGTAGATTATGCGCTTCTGCTCGGGGTGCTTAATGCTGTGCTGGATATAATTCCTGTTGTTGGTCCGGGACTTGCCTTAGTTATTACACTGCTGGTTGCATATAAAATGGGGCCGCTTACGCTTGTTCTTATTATATTATTATTCATTATTGCCCAATGGGCTGAAAATAATCTTGTAAGACCATATATCTTTGGTAAATTTTTGGATTTACATCCTCTTATAATATACTTTTTCTTATTTGTAACAGCGCAGTATCTGGGGGTTATCGGAGTTATTTTTGCTCCGGCCATTGCTGCAACTGTATGCGTGTTGATTGAGGAACTTTATATAAAGAATGTGAATTAATGGAGAGATATTTATATAAATCTAATAGCGGCAACTATAATTTTTTAATGGCTTATCCGGCAATAGAAGAGTTTGCGCTGGCATCACTCGGATATCTATGGCTGTATAAAATTGCTGATACTCATGAAGGTATTAACGCTATAAGATGTTCTACTGACAATGTAGTTATTTCTAAAAAGATTGATAGTATAGCTTTTTCAATGTCGTTTGATTTTGATTATGCTGGTGTTTTTGAAATTCTGGAAAAATTAAATATTCCATTATATTCTGCAGAAAGAAATGAAAATCATCCTTTAATATTTGCAGGAGGGCCTGTAATTACTACTAATCCATGTCCTTATGAGGCTTTTTTTGATTTTCTGATGATTGGTGATGGAGAAGAAAGTTTTAAACAGGTTCTTGATATTTTAAAGAGTAATTCTAGATGTGAGGCATTAAAACTTCTTGAGAATGTTGATGGTGTGTATATTCCGGGAAAAAATAAAACGGTCAAAAAGGCTGTAGTTCCGCTTCATGAAGTTATTTACACGCCTATTCTGAGTGATAAAGGATATTTCAAAGATACTTTTATTATAGAAGTTGAAAGGGGGTGTATGAATCGCTGTGCCTTTTGTACTGCTTCATATATAAACCTTCCTTTCAGGAGCTATGAATATGACAAAATTATAGCTGCAATAGATTTAGGTCTTCAATATACAAATAAAATTGCACTTCTCGGAGCGCAAATAAGTGCACACCCGGATTTTGATGCGATAATGAAATACATTGAAGATAAAATTGATAACGGAGTGAATATAGAGCTTGGAATTTCGTCTTTGAGGACAGATGCAGTTTCGCCGCAAATGGTGCAAACCCTTGTTAAAGGCGGACAAAAACACTCAACAATTGCTATAGAAGCAGCTAGTGAAAGATTGAGAAAGTATATTAATAAGAATCTGAAAGAAGAGCAAATTTTGAATGCAGTTAGAATCTCACGCGAGAATGGGCTCAAAGGACTCAAAATATATTCTATGATTGGAATTCCTACTGAAACGCAAGATGACATAAATGAATTTTTAAAACTCGGCAAAAAAATCAAAGATGAAAATAAAGGTTTCAATATAGAATTTTCATTTTCTTCTTTTGTACCCAAACCTCATACACCTTTTCAATGGGCGAAAAGAGAGGATACTAAATCTCTTGAGAAAAAACAAAAATATCTTGAAAAAGAGTTTTCAAAACTCGGTATTTCTGCTAAGTTTTCGAGTATAAAATGGGATTACTGGCAATCTGTATTATCCAGAGGCGGAAAAGAGCTTGCTCCATTTCTTGTTGAAGTATACAGGCGTGGTGCAAAAATAGGAGCATATAAATCTGCATTAAAAGAGTTAGATATAAAAGTAAACGAAAGTTTTAATTTAGATCAACCTCTTCCTTGGGATATTATTGAGATGGAACCTCGTAAAACACTTCTGATTAATGAGTTAAAAAGGCTGGAAAAACGTCAATAATAACATAATCAAAAAAAAACTTCTCGGGGGACGAGAAGCTAGGAAAATTAGTTAGGAAGGGATTTAGGGATTAAATCTGATTTATGTCATTTACATCTTACATATAT
>UNSK01000019.1 GCA_900552525.1 Candidatus Gastranaerophilales bacterium
GCTGCCATAAGCAGGTTAGTAGCTTGACTTCCAACTGCATTTGCTATTGTTGGTAATACAGTAGATTTATCTGTTAAACCGGATAAATGTTGATAATTATCATTTATTCTAGCCCCAACATCATCAGAACGTTCCTGCCAGAATTCAGCATTGTTTTTACCGAAGTCTGCAAGCGGCTTTATACCTGTTTTATCTCCAGCAAGTGCCAGAGCGTCATTCAATCCTGCGCCAAAATCATAATAAGATTTTTTCGCAGCTCTGCCAAAAGTCACTCCAGTTTCCGGCAATGAAGCAATAAAAGGATGGCTTTCTGCAAAAGTTGGCTTTTGTTCTGCCGGCTGCTCTGCTAATAAATCATCATATAACCCTGAACCGGATTTTTTCTGCTGTGTATTTTTTTGTATAATTTTTTGAGGTGCTGCCTGCGGCTGCTCCTCTAATATATCATCATATAGTCCCATTTATAATTCCTATAATTTTATATGTTTCATTGGGTCAACCCCGTACTTATTTATAAACCTTGCTTTTGCTTCTGGCACTTTGTCCGCATAGTCTGGATTGGTTAAAATTCTGCTAAATCCTGCCAAATCTTCTGACCATTCCGGATTATCCTGTGGCTTTTTTGTTCCGGTTTTTGCACTTGTCTTATTGGCTTTTATTATTGCAGCATTGGCTTTTTTAGAATCATTTATAATTTTTTGCTCTTTGTATTTTTCATCTATGTTTGTTTTTCTTTCGGCATTCTCCGCCATTCTTGCTCTATATTCAGCCATATTGTCGTAATAGATTTTTTTAAGCTCGTTTTCCCACTGTTTATATTTTGGAGTCATTAAAGCATTCATACTTGAACTGTCGATATTTCCAAATACTCCGGTATCAACATCTACACCGTTTTCTTTCAGTACCTGTTGATAAATATTGTTCATTGTGCGCTGATTTGCAAACTTATATCCTTGTCCAACACCGTAAAGCGGATTTCCTGTTAGTGCTGTTGAAATGCCACCGGCAATAAGTCCCTGTACTGTAGGATTATTTAAAGCCCTTACAATTGTTCCGGCACCCTCGCCCAGCCTTGTCATTTTTGATTTATTCTCCTGCGGTGCTATATATTTATCCCCATTCCAAAAACCAGCATATTTTGCATTATTACCTGTTGCATACATGCTTTCGTTACTGAATGTTTCGTGGTTTGGTTTTTTATATTTATCGGTGAAGTGTTCTCCTGCGCTTCCATTCGCTAAATTAGTATTATTTAATACCTCATTTTTCCAATATCCCTGCATGTCGTAGTCATTAAAGTTGTCATTAGGGTTAATAACACCTTTGAGCTTCATATCGGCGACCCACTTATTGAATTGTTGTTGCTCCGGAGTGGTTAGTTTTGTTGTATAATCATTAGGATTTATAGCTTTTTTAAATTGTTCTAAATCACCTCTTGCAATAGTGTTTGCCAACAAATTTTCAGGAGAAAAAGCTGTTGTGCGATTCTCTTGATATCCTCTTGCCAAATCACTCATGCCAGAAGCAAATTTCGCTAAGATAGAATTTTTTGCATTTTCTACTATTTGTCCGGTTTGCGGTGGTGCTTGCATTGCTTGATTTTGCTGTGGCAGGGTTATTCTCTGACCTTCGGCAGCACCTTTGTTATATTCGTCAATATAAGAAGCCATATCTTTATTGCCGAGATTATACCCGTTCAGTGCTGAATTTACAGTATGGTCGTCCCAGCCATTGTTCCGTAATGATTGCGCGAAGGCTTCTTTTGTGGTCGGGAAACCTGAAATATTGCCGTTTATATCCTGTATTTGTGCCGCACCGCCCGTTGGTACACCTTGCGATAACGCTTGCTGCGCCTGTTCTTGTAATGCTAATGTATTCTGTTGAGTTTGGTTGAGCGCTGTTTCTGCTTCTTGATTAACTATTTGATTAGTTTGATTTAATAGAGCTTCTCCACTCTTTTTTGCCCTTTTTCGGTTTGTCCCTTGCGCTGCCATAATACCGAGTGCAACTAATGCTCCTATCGGGCCGGCTGCGGCTGCCCCACCAGCAGCGCTTCCACCTGCGGCGGCTCCTCCTGCTGTGGCACCACCTGCCGCTGCTCCTGTTCCGGCTGCGGTTGCCCCACGTCCTGCCCCTGTAGCTACTCCCGTTGCCGCTCCAGCACCTGCCGCTGTACTTGCACCTGCTGCCGTACCTACTCCGGTTAAAGAACCCCCAAATGCTGTTAATCCGTTTCCAAGCGCTCCGGCGAGTCCGGTTTTTCCGGCAAGATATTCTCCTGCTTTTGTTGCGGCATTACCGAGTGCGTTATTTGCAACACCCTTAAAATATGTTTGAGGTGCATTTAATGTATTCGTTACTGCATTTGCTCCGTTAGATAAATTGCCGCCTAAGTTAGCCATACTTCCGCCGAACTTTTGCGCCATAGCATTGTCAACATTATTTTTAACAGCATTTCCTACGGCTGAAAGGTTACTGCCTAATGAGTTTACATCAGAAGCTAATCCTTTTATTTGGGCAATTCCATTCCCCTGTCGTTCTCTTGCTTGTTCTTCGGCGATTTGTCTTAAATATTCTTGATAATATATATTATTGCTATTCATATTGCCCCCTACATTCCATAAGAACTACTGCTTGATGAGCCTGAACTTTTCTTATCCGCATTACCTGAACTTGTATTAAGAGATTGAGCTTGATTGCCGGAAACGACATTGTAGCCCTGAAATGCTAAATTCATAAGAGTATTTATCATACTTGCGGTATTGTTCTGGCTATTAGTTAAAAGGTTAGCGGTATAGTCACTAATTGCATCATTTTGCTGCTTAGCAAGATTGTTATATAAATCAGTTGCCTGCGAAGAACGTATCATATTCCTCTGTGCGAGAGGTGCAATGATATTATTCTCAAGAGATTTTCTCGTTTCGTCGTTCAATGTTTTTGTATAAGCATTTAGCTGAGCTTGATTTGTTGCCGTATCTATACTCGGATTAAGATATTCATTTAATAACTGGTCGATATTGTTGTTTGTAAAATTATAAACTTTAGACAGTGCCGTATTTGGCTGCAATGTCGTTGTTGTACCGCTATCATTTGTCGTTGATTTTACATAAGGATTAGTGGTTGTAGTTGTTTTGTAAGTCGTACTTGATTCGGAACTTGATTTCGATTTAGAACCGCCGCCCATATTATCTACCTTTCATATTTATATAAATTATTACCAACTTTTTTAAATCCGCACCGGAAAAGACATAAAATCGCTGTTTTATGCTGCGTTTCGGCATAAATATCACAATTAAACCAATCAAAAGACTTTTTTAGACATTCCAGATTTAATTTATGTGTACCCCGATAAGCAAACGCATTGACAAATAACTTATCATCACGCATATAGTAATAAATACAGCCGATATGTCTGTTATCATCAAAGAATGAATAGAAGAATGTATTGTTTACGATATCTCTGAAACACTGATTATCATTTATCAGCTTTGCATATTTCCGGTACAGTTTTTTACATTCTTTATAATTAAAATTCTTATCTGTCGGTATGCGTACAGTTATCATTTATACTTGTTTTACCTTTATTTTGCTGAATTCCATATTTTTTATTGCGAAATTCTCTGTCAATTTCGTAGTATAAATGCAGATTTCAAGAATTTTGAAGGTTGCATTAGGAAACTTTCCTACTGCATTGGTTGCCTTTGAAGCCCAGTAATTTATTCCCCACAAACCAACACCCCAAATTAAGAAATTCTTAACCTTTGATTTAATATATTTAATTTTCGGTTTTTTAAAAGTATTGTAATTTTTTATGTATTTAACATAAAAGTTATTGGAATAAGGTAAATCAAAAGAAACACGAGGCGGAAAAACTAGAACTTTTAGCGTGTTATCTGCTCCGAGATTGAGCGGCGAACAGTTGTAATATTGTTCTATATACTCACCGTTAAAAGTATTTGAGTTGTATTCTTCTAAGATATTTCCGTCATTTCCGGCAGAATACAAAACACCGTCTATAACCCTGATAGCATTGATTTTTTGAGATTTTCTCTTAACCCATTCACCTTTTAAGTAGTCATAAATCAGTATTGTGGAATAATTCTCATCTGCTGTCGGCAATATCCACCATATCTCGTTGCGTTCGGATAAAAATACTGATAGCGCTTGTATATTATCAGCTTTATTTATATCAATTTTCAGTAATTCTTCCTGAATTTCTATTGCGACATTTTCTCCGAGAGTTTTTTCTCCGTTTATAACCTGTTTAAAAGAAAAAACCGATTTCTTTGTGTGATCATAAAAATATAAATCTGTATCGTGAAAAACTAATGCATTTACCCCAGCGCATCCCCCCGGGGATTCGTCACTTCTGGAAATAGTGCCGCTTGATACTGATAATAATTCTGAGCTATCTTCATAAAAAATTGCTAATGAATCAAGATAACAGTGAATAGCGGTGATATTTTTAAGTGTTTCAATATATCCGGCAGATGTTTCCCATTCCGCATCAGATGTAGAAAAATCATATATATCTGTATTCATTGAATACCAGAGTATATTTTTATTAAATATCCACAATCTGTTAGCGAAAAGAGCTGCACCTAAGCCTTTCACCTGCCGGCTATCTCTATCATATAAAACCATATCCTTAATTTCTGCAAGGTTATTACTATCATCTGTTTTTCCAATTTCAATAGTAAACATTTCTTCGCCATTAGTGAAGAAAAATAAATCCGACCAACCTTGCTGAACATCAAAGCCCTGAGATACTCCGGTGACGGATAGACCGCTTTTTTTGAGTTCTAATACATTAAGATTTTGATTATACCTGTAAAATTTACCCTGTGTTTCGGTTTCCGTATGCACAAAGAAGTATGTTTGTTCATTTTGAGTGCTTTCAAAAATATTGATTATCTTTTCACTGCCCTCAAGGGAATTGTTAATAGAAATATTCCCTTTCATTGTCCTGATACCAACACCGCCGTTAGTTCCGGTAAAATACAGTTCAATATTCTGCATATCCTGTGCGGTAATGGCATTTTCGTTAAACATTGCATTTTGCCGCCTGATTCCTGCAAATTTATTACATATAAGCTGTGTTACGGTACTCATTATTGGACAACCTTTTTCTTCCGCAATATGTTGTAAACTAACTTGTCACCGAGATACATTTTTATGATGAGTTTATCCTGAAGGTATACGGATTTCCCTGATGTCAAATTCTGCTCGCCGAGAAATAATGCGCTTTGGATTTCATTACTCATCATTAAGCCCCCATATACCCGTACCCCACAAACTCGTTCCCCAGATTAAGAAATGAGAATAAATAATGTATAAGGTATTGTTATCTTTTTTTTTTAACTCGTTATATGCTTCTTGCGTAATAGACTGAACTTTTATCGTATCATTTTCAGTTAAATATCCTGCATCATTTTCGAGTTCTGAAACTTTGGTTATTTTTCCGGCCACATCAGGATACAGTTTTTCAATTTCACTGATTGCTGTATTTTTGCTTTCTGTTATCTGACTTAATGCGCTTGATGCTGCCTGTGCAATCTGCGCACTTGCACTGCTTACATTTTGCTCGCTGGTTTGAGCACTTTCAGCATAACTTTTTGCAACATCCGCCCACTGTTTAGCCTGACTGTTTGATGTTTCAACTGCATTATTTGCAACGGTTTTTGTTGTGGCCTTAACTCTTATGTTGTTATTTGCGCTGTTAGCTTGCACCATTTATCAATCCCTCGACTTTCTTAGGATAAACTGTTATAGTGTTTCTTTCTCCGACTTGCTTATTGCCAATAACCAGAGTATCTTCCAAACCGGCTTGCGAGCATAATTTTACCCCGAAATAGTATGTTGCCGTATCTTCGGATTTTTTAACCGTTAATAAATCTGTTAATGAGCTCAAAAAAGACAATGTAACTGAACTTTTCAAACCGGCGTTTACTGAAATTTCATTACCTACTGGCTTACGGTTTTCATCCTGAATTGCAAGATAAACCGTATAATATTGGTCAGTTGGTAAGCCGGATATAACATATTCTCCGGTATCACCTTGTGTTAGTGTAATATCTCCGCTTTCTTCGTCAACAAAAAACATTTTTATCTCCAACCGATTCTTTTGTCGATTTCTGCGCCTTTGCAAAAATCAATCAAATTTTTATATGCCTTCTCGTATTGCTCCTTATACTGAGAATAGTTCTCATCAGATTCGGAAGCAATTAGATATGTCATTGTAAGCGGCATAAGCGCCATTTTGAATAAATCCTCATACTGCTCATCAATGTTAATATAGTCCGTTTCATCTTCAAGATTTGCTTTTGTTTCCCCGTCCTCATTACAAGCGGCATCAAAAGCAATATATTTAACTTCAATATCATACGCATCATCAGGTACGGGATATAAACAAATTTTATCGTACTGAATAAAGAATCTTTCCGGTTCTCCTTCTTTTTCCTCTAAAACTTCATAATCAGGTTCATAACCTAGAAAGTTTTTATTGTATTTTATCCCGTATACCTTACTTCCGCGTATAGTTTTTTGAACTATATTCCCGTTTGGTCTGCTGTATTCACTGACACCTTTTTTCGTTTTGAATTTATATTTTTTATATCTGAATGCAAATTTATAAGAACACCAGAGTGCGGACAATGCTTTTTGAATTGAAGTAGTGACAGAGGTTTCAAATTCTTCTTTGTCATCAACTTCGCTATCAAACATAGACCATGCCTGACCTGTAATCTCATTGTATAAATTCAAAAATGTTATAGTCATTATTCACCTTTACCGCTGCCGTCCTGCTGCTGCAATAAAGCGATTAAATCCGCTTTTTTAGCACTTTTTGCGTATTCAATTTTTAATTCATCAAGCTTTTCTTTCAACTGCGGTATGGTTAAATCTTCAAGAGTTTCAGTTTTTTCACCTTTACCGCTGCCGTCCTGCGGTTTTTCTACCACAACTTTACTGGCAACGGACTGAGTTTGCTCGGATTCCCTAACCGGTGGCACATAATCTTTGTCAATTACTTCAAAGTTGTACGGTTCTTCGGTTACTAATTTGTCGCAAACTTCTTTCGATAATTCAAAAATAAACCCAGTTATCTTATTTTTTACTTTATAAACTTTTTCCATTGTTTAATTCTCCTTTTATTTAGAAATGAGGGCGGTTAAGCCCCCATTTTTTATAACCCTGCTTTTTCGCCGACCGCATAAATATTGCCGGTAAAGCCTGTCGCAAAATCTATGTCTATTGAGCCGTCTGCATTTTCAAAACGAGCCATATCTCGAATTGGTGCTATAACAGTCGAGGAATTTTTAGTCAGCGCAATAGTTGCATCACCTAATGTTGCGTTCTGTTTTTCTCCTGCTTTAATAGTCAATGTCGAGTCGGATGTTGCAGTATTTTCAACAATGATTTTCATTGAATTATCTTTACAAGCAAATGCATTTTTGAGTTTTATTCCGTTTGCCTGTGTTACTGCTTGTTTTTCTACATTTACAGAGCCGACAGAATCAGTTGCATCATAAGTAAGATATTGAAGTGATATTTCATCTCTTGCCATTTTTATATTCTCCTTTTGTTAATTTTGTAATAATAAGCGGTTTAAGTTTAACTGCTAAACCGCAAAAGCAGTATATTGCATTATCTGCCTAATTCCATTATGAACCGATTGTAAAATCAGCTTTAAGTTTTGCCGTGCAAAGAAGGTAAGCAAGAGGGGCTTTAACCCCGAATACCCCTTTACCCCAGTAGTGAGTGTTAAATCCACCGACCGGTTTTCCACTTTCAAGCTTGAAATCATCCTGAATACCGCCGGCAAGAGTTCTGCCGGAACGACCGAATAAAGGATATACATTTCCACTTGCATCTTTGCAAATTTCATCATCAACAATGATGTGGAAGCCTAACAACTCGCCTTTATAGCCTTTCTTATAATTCTTAGCCATAACATCAGAATATTGCAGCAATTTTTGAGTAGATAAAAATGCTTCAATATTTGTATCAACAATAGCGAGCATATTACCTTCTGACCATGCTGTATGACCTTTGCCGTCACCCTTTTTAAGTTCAATCTTAGCTTTTGCAAAGATATCAAGAATATTATCTTTTGTTACTGTGATTGCTGCACCATTATTATCAATAACATGTCCAGCTCTCACATATTCTTCGCAACAAGCCTTGTTGATTTCACGATTGAATTGTTCTCTTGCATCTTCTGTATACTCACGGACAAGCTTGATTTTTTCCTCATTGGTTTTTGCATTTTCAATCATCCTAATTTTTTGTTCAGGAAGTTTGAAAAATACAGCTTTACCGTGATTGATTTTGACTTTCACGGTTGTTGTATCGGCGGTCTGGACATCTTTAATATCCAAATCTTCGCCAGTATAGTCTAACAATGTGATTAAATCGTGGAACTGAACATTAACTTCGTCACCAATTTTTACATTCTTTTTGAAATCTGGTGACATTAATTTTCCGGCGGATAATTCCTGCCAGATTTCTTTTCTAAAAGTATCAGAAAAGGTTGTTTTGATTAAAGTATCTATTGACATATTAAATTACTCCTATCTGTATTTTTGTAACTCTTTACGCATTTCTTCTTCGGACATTTCAAGAATATTCTTTTCTTGTACCTTTGGCTGCGTACTTCCACCGGTTAGTCCTGCTATTTCATCCGTTACTGCATCATTTTCCAATGCAATACTATTTTTAATACCTGCGGCTTTAACAACGGCTTCGCCGTATTGTTTCATTAAGGATACAAACTTGTCTGTATCTAAATCACACCCGTAGGCTCTGAATGCTTCGCCGTACAATGCTGCAAAGGCAGGATTTTTGAACTCCTCTGCATATTTTGCGACATTAACATCAAGATATTGTTTTGCAGATGAAAAAACTTGCTGCTCGAGGGCTTCGTTTTGTTTTTGACGAAGTTGTCCTTTGAAAATTTCTTCACTTGCTGCCACTTTTTTAATAACTTCCGTAGGGAAATCAGCTTCAATCAATTCAAGAGTTTCTGGGGAAGGATTTTTGCGATATTCTGCTAATAATTTAACCATTTCATCAGGATAGTCACATTCTTTGAGATATTGAGCATACTGATCTGCAACAAATTCTCCAACCTCTTTGTGATTTTCAAATTCCTCATAGGTTTCAAATCCAGCTTCTTTAGCAGTTTGCAAATTTTGAGCATTGATTTGCTCTTGCAGCTTGTCTGCTAATTCAGCTTTTTTTCTTAACTCACCGAGTTCATTTGACTGTTCACCGAGTTTCTTTTCAAGTTCGGTATATGATTTGTTAGCTGTTGCCAAATCATTAAACTTCCCTTGATATTCTTCCCCTTCTGCTCCGCTTCCGTTTTCAGGCTCTTGATTGTTTTCAACCTGAGAGTTATCGCCATTAGCTGGCGGCTCTTGTGTTTCAACATCATTGGAGTTGTCTGTAACTTCTTGCGTTTCGATTGTCGCTTCTGTTTCTGGTGGCATAATATTCTCCTCTACTTTTTAACCTTCTTTTCGTATTCATCTGCCCAACTATCGGTATGTTTAATAAGTTTAAGCATAGCTTTCAGTTCTACACCTTCTATATCGGATGTTGACAGACTTATAATTTTTTCTAATTGATACTGACGGATTTTATGATAGATTTCAGAAGTTGCTAAATCCGCTTTTTCTTTCAAAATTTCCAATTCATTCATTATGTAGTCCTATCTTTGAGGGTGACCCGTAGAATTATTTAGTCTTGCAGTTTTATCATTGTCACCCGACCAATTGTCCGTGCGTAGCACTATTCCTGTGGTTGTGCTTGCGGAATACTTGCATCGGGGATGACTGCTTGAGGCTGTTCATTTTGTGCATTTCCGCTGTTATTCGCTTTTTGTTGTGCGACAACCGCTTCCATTTGTTGAATAACCGGCGCTAACTGCGGATTATTCATCAAAGATTGCTGCACTTCCGGCGACATAACCTGCTCATTTTGTATGAATCTTTCAGGATTTTCTACATCTTTCTGTTCCATATACCAAGTAAAGATTTCCGGCATATTCAATGGCAGATAATTTGCGAACCTTTCAATTGCCTGTGCAATCATATCAGCTTTATTGCTTCTTTCGGTAGTTGCTGTTCTATCTGAATATGTGTAACGATATTCAGCCTGTCTGATTTTATCATCAACCGTAATAAATTCTTTTTTGTCGCCTTTAGTGATAAATATCTGTTCATCACCGGACTTGAAATCTGCTCTTAATTTTGCAACATCTTTAACATCTGCTACAATTCCGTACTGATTGATTGTATCAACAAGCATAGCGAGCCTTGTCAATTGACCTTGCGCTTTTGTTGAGATTTCTGTAGCTGTTTTTGATGTTTTTTCATCAGCACCGGCCATATTAGGGAATATACCGGAAGTTTCGGCCATTAAATCAGATAAAAAAGTAATATCGCTCAAGAATAAACTAACAGAAAATTCCATTTGTTTAATCTCTGACGGAGAAAGGTTATCGCCATATTCAATAATCTTCCCAGGATAAAGCTTTATTTCTTCCTCATCGAAAAATCCTGCTGGTGCATATATTGGCGGATTTTCCTGCAAAGATTGCATATCGCAAGTTCTGTTCATTAAATCTTCTTGCAGCTGTGCCAGAGGAAGTACACAATAAATAGGACTAATACCTCTGCCGGTTTCAGGGTCTGTTATAAAAGCTCCATAATTAAACGGATTAACAATCCTGTTATTTCTTTCAAATCTGACAACAAACTGTCTTGCAACTATAACAACATGCCAGTTCTTTAAAACAGTTCCGTCCGGAAGAGTGAAGTTTCCCCAGTGTTCCAATACCTCAACGGTTGCACCGTTAGAAATTTCATTTTCAAGGTCTTTATCAAGCTGTGAATCTGAACTTTCCGGCTTTTTTGCTGCTGCTCTTATTGCCTTAGCATCTTCTTTAGACACAGTGTAATACTTGTTGTTGATGATATCATCAGGCACTTTGTATGATTTATAAATTTTCGGACAATCGTCCCAATTATCTTTTTGAGAAACATCAAATACAAAATTAGCAGGATTGACCGGATAAACATACGGATTATCATAAATCAGCCTTTCATCAATAAAATGAAATTTTCCTTTTGCAAGCTCCGCGATAGCTTTCGGTTTGAGTAAATCTTCAGCGCCTATTCGCTTTCTGTATTCTTCGGATTTCTTTTTCCACGAACACATTGTAATAAATTCACCGTGAATAAGCGCATAGTCAAGCGACCTGTCACAAGTTTTTTGATATTCCATTTTCTCGAAACAATCAACAAGTGCTGCTTTCTGCTTGTTGCTGTCATTATCGCTTTCCTGATTTTCGCCCGATACATCAAACATTGAATTAATATTTGCGTAGACATTTTTCCATACAAATGCCTTTAGTACCTGATAGAACATAAAACACTTGCACATCCGGACTTTTGTTTTCCAGCTCTCGTATTTATCTTCGGGAGTGTCATTAAACCTGCCGACATTACTGTTTGGCAATTTATGTTCAGACTTTTTAAAGAAGATTTCACGGGTTAATTCATCAGCTTTATCCAGATTGGAACGCCTTTGAGAATTGAATGTGTCAAAATCCGAACTGATGCGTTTTGCAATTTCTGTTAAGTCCGCATCAGACAGTTTTTTTGTTTTGTTTTCTTTTTCAACAATATATTCAAAACTCATTAATCCAATCCTTTATGATTTGCCATATAATCAAAAATCATAATTTTTATAACATTATTTTCGGGAATTTTTAATGCACGGGCTAATCTGCTAATGTACTCTTGCATTTCAACCGGTATTCTTATAGTTTTTTTTACTTCATTTGACATTATTTACCCCTTATTTTTGTATCATTTTGACGCCATTTTTAAATATCATTCATATCAATGCCCGATATGATTTTTACCTCCGGTTCGACTTCTGCAACATCAGCGTTATCAATATTTAAAGACATTCTTTGTCCTTTTTGTGCTTTTTGAATAGCTCCCATTAAATAATCCAAATTCGCGGCGGTCGCACCTGTTCTCTTTTTCCCTGCGATTAAATCTCTCATATAGTTGTCAAGCAGTCTTGCTGCAACATCTAAACCTTTATCGTAGAGTTCTGTATGAAGCTCATTTGTTTTAACTTTTCGGTCAATTTCTTTATTTTTGTATTTTTCAAGTATTTGAGCTTCAACCTCTGCATCAATATCCTTTAAACATTCCTCTCTCTGCGCCGTCCACTTCTCGCGCATTGCACGGCTATTGATTGTGGAATACGGAACATTGTGTTTCTTCGCCAACTCTCGCATTGAGATATTGGTCGTGCAATATTCTGCCTTGAGCTTTGCCCAGTTCCTCTTCTTGTCGTATTTTGGTTTCCGTTTTTTCGCTGCCATTTAATCATTTTAACCTGTCAGTTTCGTTAACTTGCTTTCTGCACTTTTCTAAGTAGTCACAAATTACCTTCTTGTTATGGTTTTTGTTTCTGAATCTGCGAACATTAAAATCTATACCGATAATCTCATACCTGTCAAAGATTATAAAAACCAGACCTGATAAAAGCGCTATAGGTAATTCGCAAAATAAAAATCTTAATATTGCTCTTAACATAACACCTCAAAATAAATGTGGGAGCGCATACTCCCACCGACACATTCCAGACTTAAGGAGGTAAAAAATTCAGTTTTTCTGTTTTAGTAACTCTTTTGTACCGTTGAAGTCGACCGCATATCTGCGTATCTCAGTAACTTTTCCTTTACAGTTTTTGACTTCTACGTTATATCCGTACCGAAACCCCATATTACTCTGGCTGCCGTGACGGATTCTTCCGGCAATCATATCTTCTATGATATCGCCTTTATAGGTATTGAATAATTTGAGCGCTTTCTTGCGTTTTGCTTTTTCGTAGTGCCAAGAACCGTCCCAGTTCTTTTTACATACTTCCACTACCCACGCTCCGCAATGAGGACAAAAGCCACTTTCCATTCGTCTTTCCGAACAAGTACTATTGGAAGTTAAAATATAAACATCTTTCGGATTAAAATTTCCGCAACATTCCAAAATCTCTCTCCTATGGGCATAGTTATATTGTCCTCGAAATGCAATCTGTGTTTTCGGCTCTGGGGCTTACTGCACCTTAACATTCCACCATAACTATATTATAGCACATTTGTGACAAAAAGTCATAACTTTGTCATAAATTTACATCTATTTACATCTATCATTTGTAAAAACAACCCTTTTATTTAATTTACTTTTCTTTTATGTAGATAGTAGTATATTGCGATAATTCTTTTTTCTTTTGCTTCTTTTCTTTTTTCTTAAAAAACGGTTTAATCCTCGTTATCAGGCTCGATATAGGTTGTTTCCTCATCCATTTTAGTGAATAAGTCCTGCATTTCTTCACTCATTACTTGGCGATTTTTCTTTCTTTTCTCATATTCGGGGTCAGTTTCCATAAGTTTACGCAGCCAATCAGCCATTTTAATCTCCTATACTCATCGGAACAAAATCACCATAGGCATTATAGCCGTAATGAATTTGTTGTCCGCCAACAGACATTGGAACATAATCACCCATTGCATTATAGCCATATTGAATTCGTTGATTACCAAAAGATGTAGGAACATAATCTCCTACAGCATTATAACCGTAATCTATATCAACTGGTGACGGTGGTGGCATGCTATTTCCATTATTTGGCCCGAGAATATCATCATATAATCCGGCATATACTGGAGTAACACACAATGAAAGTAACGCCATTATAAAAAACTTTTTCATTAGTTCATTGTCCTTATAAGTCCTACAATTCTGCCGATTAGATGTATATCATTCATTGCTTCTTTTTCAATAAATCGTGTGGGGTAGATTTCTTTGTCCGGATTATCAGAAATTATTGCAATACTGTCAACATTTTGAACCAATCTTTTAACAAAAATTTTATCATCATAAAAAAAGATATAGATGTTGTTATCTCGTATTTGCGCTCCATTTAACATTTCAACTACCAATTTATCGTTGTTTTGAATAGCAGGAAGCATACTGTCACCATAAGCATTTACGACGGAATACTGTGATAATGGGAAATAATGCCTTATACACATACGGGGTATTTTTATTTTTTCTTTCACTTGTGAAAGTTCAAAAGTTCCGTTTCCGCAACTTGCCAGCACTTCGGGATAATAATCAACAGTAATCTCTCCGCTGTCATCGTGAATATCATCAATAAAGGTCTGGTTAAATAAATCAATATTGAAGTAATCGTTGATTTTTTTTATCTCATCTATAGAATAACTTGAGTCGCGCATAGCTCTTGCACCAATAGAATTAGTAGCTTTACCCAGAATTTTCCCTAGCTCACTTTGTGTAGGTTTATGGTTTGTTAAGTTTTGTAAAGTCTGCAAAAGTTCACTGTGTTTCATTTTTACCGCCTTATGTCATATGAATGTAGGAATTTTTATTTCAACATGCTTGACATTTTACCTACTATCTGCAATAATGTAATTACAAGGTGAACCAAACTATAGAAAAGGAACTGTAATGAGCAGACTTTACTTACAAGTAAGACTAACTCCTGAACAGGAAGAAATGAAACGATACCTTCAAGGTAAGGGCGTGAACATTTCTGACCGTATCAGGACATTCCTTGTTCAATTGTATGGTTTTGAGAAAAACAAGGAAGTTGTTAATAACAACTCCCCTAGTTAATTTCCACAGACATCTTAATACAAAATGCAATATTTTTCAACCCTAATGGGTTTAGTTGTCATACAAAAATTTACAAAAAGTAATAAATAGGAATAAACCAGAACAAATAAGAATAAATCGAAAGGCGGTAAAAATGGCAAAAACTTACAAAGATTATTCAAAAGAAGAAATCAAAGAACTTCTTAAACAACACTACAAAGCAGAAAATGTTGTTCAGCACAAAGATGATTATGATGATGAATTTCACATTTTAATCAAAAAAGGCGAAGACCTTTTTGAAAGCGAAACGGTAGAAGTTGTATCAGCTATGACAGCAATTAGAAATGAAGATGATTTTTCTGATTCACTTGACAGGCAATTCCTTTTTGATACGATTGAAGCCCTTTTGAATGGTGAAGAACTCTTGCAAATCGGAGCTTACGACAAATTAGCAGACGATTTATTTTGGAGGGAGTTCTAATGCACATAGAAACATCAGCAGATACTATAGTTCAACTTTTACTCAAAGGTGATTATTACGAAGAACTTTGTCCTAATGATGAAGACACTTGGTACAACTTAGAGGAAGTTATGGAGCGCCCTCTTATTCAAAGACTGATAAGTGCCGGCACACTTGAAATGATGAAAGCCGGAAAAATCGACTATATCGTTTGCAGGGGGAACTGGTAATGATTAAAGAACTTTTACAAAAGCACAGAGAAAAAATAAAAGCTAAAAAGCGTATGAGATACCAGCATATGCGCGCCGAAATTATCGGAGCAATACAGGCACAAGTTATAAATGAACAGAAATGCGCGGAGGTTAACATTCCGTTCTTCCTTGAAGTTCAGAGCAGATGTAATAAGTACGATTTAAAAACTGTCGGCGGAGTTTACCGAACATACGCACAGTTCTTAAAACAAGGGTTGGTAAGGGTAATCAATGTATGACCCGTTCCAATATTATAAAGCTGAATTAGATAGTGAATATCTAAAAGAATTTCAGGAAATTCAAACAACATCAGAATTTATAGAAGAACAAATGGTAAACGAATACGAAGAATCACAGAAAGGTGGTAAAGAATGGCAAACAATTTGGCGACGAAAGATGTAACACAGAACAGACACGAGTATATTGGCGGTTCGGATATCGCTGCAATTATGGGGATGTCTCGTTGGAAAACTCCGCTCAAATTATGGACTGAAAAAACTCAAAAACTTCCAGCGCCGGATTTATCCAATGTTGAAGCAGTGGAACTCGGAAGTGATTTAGAGGAATTTGTAGCACAGAAATTTTCACAGAAAACAGGCAAAGCCGTCAGACGCGCTCCTAAGGATTACTGGCATCCTGATTACTCGTATATGAGGGCGCATGTTGACAGACTTGTAACCGGAACTGATGAGTTATTGGAATGCAAAACTTGTACCATATTCAAAAAAGACGAGTGGGAAGGTGACGAAATTCCGCAGGAATATATCCTGCAAGTTATGTGGTACTTGGGTATCACCGGTCGTAAAGTCGGCCATATAGCAGTATTGATTGGTGGCCAATCATTCAAATACAAACAAATTGAATTTGATAAAGAATTGTTTGACCAAATGGTTGAAGCTGCAAAAGAGTTCTGGCAGCACGTAACTGATGATATTCCGCCGGCTATTATGCCTAATGATGACGAAACCTTAAAAGAACTTTACGACTCACATTCTGATTTTATGATTGAACTTTTTCCGGAAGATGAGCGGACAGCGGAAGCGACAATGGCATTTGAAGAAAAGGTTGCATACTTGCAAGAAGTCAAATCCCATATCAAAACATTGCAGGACGAACAAAAAGAAATCGAAACCGGTATTAAAGACATCATCAAAGACAATCTCGGTATCAAAACGCCGAAATATGTAGTTACTTGGAAATCACAAAATACTACAAAGTTTGATACAAAATCATTTAAAGAAACTCACTCTGATTTATACGAAAAATTCTCTACAATATCAAGCTATAGAGTAATGCGTATATCTAAAAACAAAGAAAGTGAGGTTGCATAATGGTACAAAATACAGCAGTAACAAAGTTAAAAGCTCAGGTTATTGAAAATAGACAAAAATCAAAACCCATTGAAGAATTGATAAATAAATCTTTGAAAGAATTAGGTAAAGCAGTTCCGAGCTGCATGTCAGCAGAAAGACTTGCAAGAATAGCTTTCACTACAATTAGACTCAACCCGAAGTTGGCAGATTGTACGCCGGAGAGTTTTCTCGGAGCATTGTTTCAATCAGCACAATTAGGCTTAGAGCCTAATGTTGAAGGACAGGCGTATATAATTCCTTATAAAAATTCTAAAAAGATTGTAGACCCTGAAACCGGTAAAACCAAACGGGTTAATGTCGATGAAGCACAATTCCAAATCGGATACAAAGGATATATTGAACTCTTTTACAGACACGGTGCTGCTGACTATATTGATATGCACACTGTTTATGAAAATGATTTGTTTGAATATTCCTACGGAACTGATTCTTATTTGAAACATTGTCCGGTATTAAAAGATAGGGGCGAACCTATCGCATATTATGCGGTCGCAAAACTCAAAAACGGCGGAAGTGTATTTAAAGTTATGGGTCGAGAGGAGTGTATTGAACACGGTAAAACTCATTCCAAATGCTATATATCAAAAGAATGGAGCGATGCCGCAAATGCGTATGTCCAATTAGAAAATCCGCATTTTGATAAGAACTCCCCGTGGGCAAAAGACCCGAATGCTATGTGTAAAAAAACTGTACTTATTCAGTTGGCAAAATTACTGCCTAAATCTGTTGAGCTTCAGAAAGCTCTCGCAATGGATAGCACAACAAAAACAAAAGTAGCAGCGGATATGTTTACTATCCCTGACACAACAAACTGGGAAGAATTACCGGAAAAACAACCGGCTAAACTTCCTAATAAAAAGAATGCCAAAACTGCCGTTTTACCGCCGGCAGAGGCAGGGGGGTAATCCCCTGCCATTCTTGGTAGTGCAAAGTGCAGGATAGGGTCATGACCTATTTGTTTGGTGCAAGTCCAAAGGCTACCGCCTATTTGCGAAGTGGCAAATCGGAAAGACGGTTGACAGCCGGACAGACGGCACAATAAAAGAGGAATTAAAAAATGAAATTCAAAATTAAAGTAAGAAATTGCTACACAAGTTGGGAAGAAGAATATGTGGAAAATATTTCAGAAAAAGATATAGATATATTCGCATCTGATTTAATAGCTAACTTCAATAGAACATTAAGACCAGGAGAAGAACCTAGAGAATATTTAGGCTACACGGTTCTTGATAATGCAATCAAGCACGAATGGGAAAAAGTTAACCCTTATACCCTGTTTGACAGAAATAAAAGGCAATATGACAAATTCAAATGCAAAAACTGTGGAGTTACGGGGAAAAGATACACTCTTGGCGGAGAAATAGTCCTTGACAGAGAGTACGGAGCAAAAAAATATCGATATTGCAACTGGAAAATAAGCAAAGAATAACAAGAAACCAAGCCCAAGTGATTTAGGGCATACGGATAAGTCACAAAACCTTTTGACCGCTAAGGCGAATAAGTTGGCAGTCGGGAACAGACCGGCAACTTAAAACAGAAAGAGGAAAAGTTTATGGGAGATTTGGTGGACAAGTTTATAAAAGAGAGAAAGGGGGCAGCTTATGCGGCGGAAGATTAAAGCCGCCTGAATATTTAGAAAATCCTGTTTCATCCACGGGTTGGCGATTTCCCTAAAATCGCCGCTTATGCAGGGTAGAGTAACGGTAACTCACTTGTTTCCCCGAATAAGAAATAGCAGGTTCGACTCCTGCCCCTGTAACAATATTTTAAAAGTAGAAGAAAGTGAGGTTATAATGAGCGACAATTCATTCCGATTAATAGGGCGTGTAGGCTGGTTAGAAACTAAATACACAGAAAATGGAACTTGTATTACAACTATTAATTTAGGTGTCAAAAAAAACAAAACTGATTACGAGAACTTTTTTATTAAGTTTTTAAATAGTGCAGAATCAAAAGTTAAAATTGCTGAAATCATAGCTGACAAAGTCAGAAAAGGTGATTATATCAGGGTAACTGGTTCATTAAGTATAGATAAATTTATTCCTAAAAATTCAACAGACGGTAAAAAGATTGAGAAATTATCTCTTATTGGTTGGGGCTATAAACCTGTTAGATTTGACGAAGAAAAAAGAACTTTTGTGGATGTAGATTAAAGCTAAAACATAACAGAAAAGGGTTGAATATGTCAAAAGAATATTTTTCACACGATATCGGAACATTGAATAACAGCAAAATTATCAAGATGATGGACGACTACGGATTTATGGGGTTCGGGTATTATTGGGCGATAGTTGAAGAAATCTACCGCGCGGACGGTGAATTTGATATGGCGGATATTTCCGTCATGTCAAAAAACACCGGTATTGATGAAAACGAGCTGACAACCTTTATCAACAAGTGTATTGATGATTATACCGAAAAAGGCAAGGGGTTATTTGTTATAGAAAATAATCTGTTGTCTTCCTTATCAGTAAAAAAACGACTTGATTTGCGAAAAAAACGCTCGGAAGCAAGAGCCGGAAAGAGTCCGGTTGAGGAAAGAATAGACCTTGAAGGGATAGAGTTTGTAAATCTGACAGAGGAACAGTACAACAAACTTTGTGATAAATACGGAAAAGATAATGCAGACAGGTGCATCTCTATTCTTGATAATTGGCTCGCGAGAAAAGGACAGACCGCGAAGCAGTATATCGGAAATAATCATTATGCTTTTTTCCGTTCTGACGGTTGGGTTGTGGGCAAAATGAAAGAAACAAACAAAGTAAACTGGGGTGTATAAGCGGTGGAATATCAGGACAAACTGAGAGAGTTGGGAATAACATTAACACACAACGGTAAACAAACATGTCCGCAGTGTTCCGCATCACGCAAGAACAAATCAGACCCTTGTTTGAGTGTAACATACACGGATACGGCGGTTTTGTACAAATGCCATAATTGCGAATGGTCAGGAGTTGTTTATTATCGTAATAAGTATGAGCAAAAGAAAAAATACAAACGACCTGAGCCGCCAAAGGTTGTAAAAGAACTTGCGCCGGTTTACAAGTATTTCCAAAAACGCGGTATATCACAACAAACAGTTGATAAGTACGGGATTTCACTCAATGAAAACAAAGAAATAGTAATACCGTATTACAAATACGGTGAACTTGTAAACATCAAATATCGTAAAAATCAGGGTAATGGTAAAAAATTTTTCAGACAGGAAGCAGAAACCGAAAAAACTTTGTACGGTATGGATTTTGTAAAAGAAACTGATACGCTTATATGGGTTGAAGGCGAAATGGATGTTCTTGCACTTGCAGAACAGGGTATATATTCAGTATCAATACCGCAGGGAGCAAGCGAAAACAAGCTGGAATGTATCGAAAATTGTTTTGAATTTATTGACCAATTTAAAACTCATATCATAGCAGTTGATAATGATATCCCTGGCGATAAGTTAAAACTAAATCTTCTAAACAGATTGGGCAGAGATAAATGCAAAACTGTCAACTGGAAACGCTACAAAGATGCAAACGAAGCTTTAATGGGCGGAGAGGATTTAAAACAGTTTATTAACTCTGCCGAAGATATTAACCCAGAGGGCATTCTAACATTTTTTGATGCATTTGATGAGATTTATAAATACAACTTCGAAAAAGACCGTGATTATTACGAAACCCCGTGGCGGAAATTCAACGAACTTGTAAGAATCCGTACTGGATATATGATGATTGTTTCGGGCTATCCTTCAAGAGGAAAATCTACTTTTGTTGATAATCTGCTCATACATCTTGCAAAAAAATATAATATGAGGCACTTGATAGCAAGTTTTGAAAGCGTTATCGCCGGACATTACAACTCGCTTGCAGAAATGTATAACGAAGATACTATCTATCACCTGATTCAGAATGAAAAGCTGCTTGATAGCGATACTTTTGGATTTATCGGAGAACATTTCTACAGATTTGATATAAACAAACAGTGGACGGTTGATGAGATTTGCGAACGGACAAAACTTGCAGTAAAAAAATACGGAGTAAGAACTCTTGTAATAGACCCGTACAACAGGCTTAACAACAATTATACAGATAGAGAAGATAAGTATATTGGCTCTATCTTGTCAAAACTTTCAATGCTGGCAAAGGAATTAGATATTCTTGTAATCTTTGTTGCGCACCCTAAAAAACCGGACGGGGAAAAAATGCCAAATATGTACAGTATATCTGGTTCGGGTGATTGGTATAATATGGCGGATTACGGAATTATTATTCACAGGGAGCGAAAAGAAGATGATACATTGAGCAATATGCCTACGATTTTTGTACAAAAAGTCAAAAACCATTTTTTAGGCAAACCTTCCGGCGGTTCTTTTGTCCTGTTGTACGACCAGTATAAGAGGATATTAAAGGATGCTTGATTGGAAAGAGTATGAGGAATTTAAAAATGGGCTACTGGATGATTTATCACCGCAGGAATATCAGGAGCAAATACGGAATTTTGTAGAAATAAAGGAGAAAGAAGGTAGTAATGACAACACAAGCAAGAAGGATTTATAAGCACCTGAAAGAAAAGGGTGCAATTACAAACGCACAGGCTAATAATCTTTATGGAATAAGACATCTGCCTGCGATAATCCGTGATATAAAGAAGCATTTCTGTGTAGAAATTTTCGATTGGTGGCAGTCCGGCAGGAACAGATACGGTGAAAATTGCCGCTGGAAAGTTTACAGCTTGCATAAGCAGGACAATCCAGGAGAAACCGGTGGGAAATAAAGATATGGCACGGGAGCTCAAGAAATATCAGGACAGTATTTTTTATGTCAACAAACTTGGCGGACTTGTAAAAATACACCTTGATTCACTTGAGGATTATGACCATAGTCTATACAATCTTCACCATTATATTGAATACCAGCATTATGAGCGGAATAAAAACTGGTACGAAGATAGGGGGATAAAACAAAAATTGATATTGATGTCAATTACCCTTCACGAACATGTCCACAATATCGGAATAAAAACCTTAACGGATGCAGAATTTGAAAAAAAATACAAAATTTCTCGTTGGAAACTAATTTTTAATAGAAAGCACAGTAGTTATTAAGTAAAGGAGAAAAAACATGCTAAAACTAAAAATTTTAAAAACAAGACCGGATAGTGGAGCATTGGGTGTTTCAACGCCTGAACATCAGGATGAAACAAAAAGTTTTCTTGCAGCACTACAAAAAGAGTTAGAGAAAACAAAAGCTGGGGCATTAGCACTTGCAGAACTTTCTAGTATGAGTGATATGGAAGTTTACAAAAAATACCAATATCGCCGTTGGGATAAATTAACAGAGCTAGAAGATCAATACCTAAAAAACAGATATCATCTGGTGGATGTTTATCCGGCTTTGGGGCGAGTAATACACGACTGTCCTTGTGTAGGTCAAGTATTTGAAAGATACAACCTGCATAACCAGATAAAGAAATCTTTGTACGATTTTTCACAATCGCAGCTATCCGAAATGATAGAAACAATGGTAGAAGTTCTTAATAAGAAAAAGGAAACAGAATGTCGAAATGCAGCAGGATAATAATTCAGGGGGGGCTTGGCAAGAGAGCCGCCTAAACAAAGGTTTTAAGAATGTAGTAATTAACGGGCAATGCCCAGAAAGGTAAAAAATGGTAGAAGAAAAACCTATCGGATTTGCAGAAATTGCGGCTATGACAAGAACCGTAAACAGCAAAGACCGCGCAATGAAATTAAAAGACTGTATAGATTTTGAACTCAAGAATCTATTACAAAAAGTCAATGAGTATAATAAAGGCGGAAAGCTGACTATTACTCTTGATATTGGAATTGCGGAGAAAAACGAATTAAATATTCAAGCGGAAGTAAAAATCAATGCTCCAAAAGGTAAAAAACCGAATAACTCGTTTTACCGTGATTCAAAGGGTGAGTTGTATCTTGATGACCCAAATCAAATGCACTTAATTGATCCACAGGTAGTTAGAAATTTAAGAGAAGAAAAAGGAGAAGTAATCAATGCTTAATACATTATTAAAACGAATTGATAACAAACGCGAAGTAAAAATTAATGTTACAGAATACGGTGTTTATACTAACCGGCAGATTGAAGCTGTATACAATGACGACAACCAATGCTATGAAACTGAAGAAAGGGCAAAAAGACACAAAGATGTTAGCTTTGTAGGTTCATTTATTGATTTCATAGATGAAGAACTCAAGCGTGCCGGAAACGATACCGGAAAAATGGCGACTGTTGTTATAAATCAAAATGGCGGTAGTTTTTGCGCCGATGACGATTACAAGGAAAAGGGCTGTGATTATAGAAGAGCCTTGACCGTATTGTGGCAGACATTGAAAAATGTTGCAAATCAGAAGCTAACGCACGAGCAGCTTCTGGTTGCACTCCAAAAACTAAGACCTTGTATCCCGAATTTTGAGGAATTGTACATCAGACTTCTGGATATAAGAACTATCGGTAAAAGTGAAATGATTTCAAATCCTGTATTTGTTAATAACGGAGCAGAAACAGGATACAAAATCAAATTCAAACTCCAAAGCGGAGTGGATGATGAAGTAGAATTGCCGGCAAACTTTACCTGTGTAGTTCCTTTTGCTAAAGGTCGGGCGGATGTAACTTATGAAGTTCCGATTGAATTGATGTTCTTAAATAATGGCAGCGGACGTGTTGAAGTTTTATTCCAGTGTTCAGAACTTGAACGCATTGAAGAAAAAGCTTTACAGGATGAGGTCGATTACCTGAAAGAAGGACTTGCCAAATATAAGGATTTATTAGTGCTGTTGAATTATTAAAAAGGGGGTTATAGGGGCTTAATGCCCCACCCTTTTTTGAAAGAGGAATATATGGAACTGACAAAAGATGAAATACAAGAACTCATAGACCAACAGATTGAAGATATTACCCAAAAATATGGTAATCAAGCAAGGTTACAGGTGTTACAGATAATCTCATTGATAGAAAAGCTATCTTCTACTGGAAGTACGCGCTATATAGCTGTACCGGATTGGAATCTTTACCACGAGCGCCCTACAGTTTCAGGGTTAAGGAGCTTAATCGCGAGAGCTGACGATAACGGCTTCAACGAATTCAAAGTTGTCCACCGTAAGGGCAGACGAGTTTTTATAGATGAAGCAAGGTACATGGAATGGTTTAGGAGGGGAAACAAATGACAGAAGCATATCACGACCAATTAGAAATTGATGTAGAATATAGAACCAAAATACTTAAAGAGGAAAACACAGAACTACAGCACAAACTCCAGATAGCAACGGAAGCGTTGAAATTTTATTCTGGAACTTTCCCAAACGGAAATAAAAACACAGCTAAACAAGCCCTAGAGCGGATAGGAGAATAGAATGGATAAAGAAATAATTAGGAACAAAATCAAGGAGATGGAACAAAATTTGGCAGATGTTCAACCTGTTGCAATAGTAGGAATTACAGGTATTTTGCCTACTGAAAAAGCATATTACAAAGGCTATTTACAAGCCCTTGAATGGGTATTAAATGAAAGCGAGGAACAATGAGCGAATATTGTAAGAACTGTGAAGCGTTACAGCAAGAAAATGAGAAGTTGAAAAGACAAATTAATAAAATTAAAGATTATACAAAACACAATATGCAATATGTTGACTGTGATAATTGGTTTGAACGTTTCATCTATACTTTTGAGGATTGGAAAAAATCATTACAAAATGATACCGACCGCTACAAGCAAGCCCTTGAGGAGATTGAGGAATCTGCAAAGGAATTAATAACACACACACCCGAATATGACAATTGCTATTACAAAGACTATTGCAGAGAAGAGAAATGTCCGCCAAAGAAAACACAAAAATTTGACATCTGTCTTTATCAAGAAGTAGACAAAATCCTTGACATCATCAGCAAGGCGAAAGGGAAGATAAATGAGAAAAACAACCGAGAAAATTTATTGTGACATTTGTCATTGTGAAAATACCCATAATAATATCAACTCACAGAGGCTTTCTGTAATTTTTGTTACAGAACAAACCGAAGGGTATTCTTGCAATCCTTACTTATCAATAGAGAAACTAGACATATGCCCTAACTGTTTTAATAAAATTTTGGATGGGAATATGGTTTTTGCAAAGGGTGCGCAAGGATGTAATAAATATTATTTTAAGGGTTGAAGGGGAAGAATAATGAAGGTTAAAGAATTAAGAGAAATATTAGAGAATACGAATCCAGAAGCTGAAATTATAGTTGCTTATGAGCATATAGATTCTGTTACTGGAGTACAGACATATTATCAAGAAATAGAAGATATAGGATACAACCAATTTGTTGAAAAGAATAAATTAGTAGTAGATAAAAATAAGCTCGTAATATGGCTTGAATAAAGGATGTGAAAATATGATAGCTTGTCAACAAAAATATTGTAAACACTGTATTAAACCTCGTTTCGATTCGGAAGGTAAGTTCAGATTCGGTTGGTGTAAGATTTCTAAAACATTGGTTCTTCATAGTGACAAAGAAGGAACAATGAAGCTTGATGTACAACCTCTATATTGTTATCGGTACGAACCGAGAAAACGAAAAATTAAATATTAAAATCTACGAAAAATCGGGGTTACTTAAAGTCTAACATGTTAGCCGTCATTTTCCTTACAACTTTTGATGTATGTTTTCTGGTTAAGTGGGCATAAATTTGTACTTGTTGTAAATTTTTATGTCCCATCAACTGCGATATTTCTAGGAGTTCTGCCCCGTTTTGTGCAAGATATGACGCGTATGTATGCCGCAAATCGTGAAAACGGAAATCTTTTAAGCTTATTTTATCTATCACATTCTCAAACATTCCTTTAAGATAATGTAATTTTCCGCTTTTCGGATTTATAAACAGATATCCGGTTGTTATGCCGGACTTATTCATATATTCTGTAATCAATTCAGTAATTTTATGATATATTGGAACGCCTCTTGATTCTCCGTTTTTAGTTTCTAAGAAATGCAGAATATCATTATGAAAATCAATATTTTCTATTTTGAGAGTTAAAAGTTCGTTGTATCTTCCGCCGGAGAACATTGCTAGCATGACAAAGAGATATAGTGTATCTGAATAATCCTTGCATGCTGTAATTAAAGCGCTTCTTTCACTATCAGACAAGAATCTAACAACACCTTTTGATTTTCTGGGTTTATCAACTCTTGACATAGGATTGCGGTCGATAATTTCAAGCTCACGTTCTGCATATCTTAATACGGCAGAGAGTGCAAAAAGGTATTTTCTGACTGTACTGTTTGATTTTGTTTTGTGTTCTTTATAGGGTTTGTCCGGTGGTTCTGATATGAGTGTATTCCGGCAGCGAGTTAAAATATTTGTATTGAGGTCTGAAACATTCAGATTTCCGATTTTATCTCTCCACCAATCATACATGCAAGTATATTGCTGAGGTTTTGAATACTTTTTCGGGGCAATATTCTTTTCAAAATCATCAATCAAATCCTTAACCGTAACAATAGGTTTGATATTATCACTATTTTCGTAATAATTTCCTCTTTCCATTTGTTCTTCAACGGCTCTTGCCCATTTTTTAGCCTGCTTGAAATCATCAAAAGTTTTATATACAGCTTTAAAACCTTTTAACCTGATTACTACTTTATATGATATCCCTTTTTTATTTTCAACTTTTCTGATTTGTGCCATAGAATTTAGCCCATTTTAGCCCATTGATTTTAAATAAATAATAATACTCTTAAATATAAGAGAACAACAAAAAAGCTGAAAAATCAAGTATATACTTATTCTTATTTATTCTTATTTATTTCTAAATTATGCTAAAAACCGCTTTTTAATAACTTAATATCCTCGTGTTTATTTAATGCTTGTCAAGAATGCACAAGCATTTTTTTTGTAGTTTACCTGCCTGACTATCCCTTTAAACCTTTGCCTTTTATCTTATCAGCAATTTTCTTACACCGGATTTTATCAATCTCTTCCATAACCTTGCTGACAGGAGTTTCCCACTCACCGGAAGTAGGGCACTGGAACGGTTTGATACTCTTATACCAGGCAATATCTTCGCCTTCGACCTTAAACCATCTCCATTCAACAATTCTATTGAACAGGCCGAATGTTTTAATACCAAGGGCACCTGCAAGGTTCATAACACCGTTATCGGTTGATACCATAAAGTCCATGCAATTCATAGCACAGGCAGTATCTTCCCAGTTCTTAAATGTTCTGCCTAATCTAATCAGATTTGCATCAGGCGGAACTCTATCCATCTGGTTTGTAAGGTCATCTACCTGAAAACTGTAAACTTCTACATCAGGAAGTTTCATCAAAGGGTACAGATATGACAGCGGAATATCTCTGTCCGTTTCTTTGGATGCGAGTGTACCTTCATAGCAAATACCAATCTTAATTTTATCATTGTCATTAATATACTGTTTTTTATAAGCATTAATCTTGGCTTTAGGCACCTTAAGATACCCTCCTGCCTTTGGAATGGTACTAGGTTTTGTTTCACATACAATTGGCAGATCCATCATAGGAATCCAGTAATCATAGTTTATACTCGGAATTTGCTCTTCTGTATAAATCTCAACCCCGAGTTTTGAATCCTTAAACAAATCTACAAGCTGCCTCTGTACTACAAGAGAAACTTCTTTACACATTTTTTTAAGTTCATCAATAAATCTTACAAACATTATTGAGTCACCAAACCCTTGTTCGAAGTGAACCAGAATACGTTTATCCTTGATATCAAATTTTATATTCCACTTTTTCTTCTTTGTAGTAAGAAGTTGAGGGAAGGCAACATTATTCAAATCTTCTTTCTGGAATCTATGCTGGAGGAATTTAAAACCTTCTGCAAAACGCTGGTGTCTTACAAGATATGCACCATAAGCGTGTAAATCTGAATGAGTCGGGCTTAGATACATAAGCTTTGCATAAAATTCATCAGCTTTCTGAACCTCGTCAAACTTACCGAGAACGTAAGCAAGGTTCTTAACAACAATTCTGTTATTAGGTGCAAGTTCATAAGCCTTTGTAAGATATTCAATTTGTTTATCTTTATACTTGTCTTGATAGCAGGTTGAATACAAGTGTCCGAGCATATTGTATATAGAGAAATTGTTCGGATTTTTTTCAAGCGCTTTTTCGTAGTACTCAATAGCCTTTCTGTTATCTTTGATATCTGTGTATGTAAGGTCAGCTAAATAAACATAAACATCTTCTTTATCAGGAGAAATTTCTTCAAAACGTTTCAGGAATTTTATAGCCAAATCTGCATTACCGATTGACTTCATACAAAGACCAATGTTTTTATATATGTTAATCGGAAATCCCGAATACTTCATAATATTTCTGTACTGTTCGATTGCCTCAATATATTTTTTATCAAGATTAAGCTTCTGAGCATAGTTAATTGCCTGATTAATGTACTGGTTGATAACACAATTTCTTTCAGCCTCATCTGTAATAGAAGATATTGCCTCCCTGTAAATTTCCAACCCTCTATCGTAATTATTATTTTTACAATAATATTCAGCCATAGCAACATCCATGGAGCTAATCAAATCTCTTGAATTATCCATAGGAATTTCTTTTCTTACAACCAGCCGTTTTGAAACTTGCATAATTCCCTCTCTGCTTCTATATATCCTAATAAGATAATAACATATATAAAAGCAAGAGAAATGGGTTATTTGGTGTAATTACCCTGCTTAATCAAATATCTACTGAAACAGATTCAACTGCGGTGCTTCAATTTCTAATTCTGAACTTCTTTTACGTCCTGCAAGATTTTTTGAAAAATCTCTCTGCATCTTGCTCATCAATTCTTCAGAGCGCTTAATTACAGTATTAGGAAGCCCTGCCATTTTAGCTACCTGAATACCATAGCTCTTGCTTGCTCCGCCCTGTACAATTTTTCTTAAAAACTCTATTTCACCATTTTCTTCACTAACAGTAATTCTATAGTTCTTAATCTGCGGGAATGTTTTTGTCATTACATTTAGCTCATGGTAATGTGTAGCAAAAATGCATCTTGCACCAATCTGATTTGCAATGTATTCCGCAACAGCCCATGCAATAGCAACCCCGTCATATGTGCTTGTTCCGCGTCCGATTTCATCAATCAAAATAAGGCTCTTGTCTGTCGCACTGTTCAAAATGCAAGCTGTTTCTGTCATTTCAACCATAAATGTAGATTTACCCAATGTCAAATCGTCACTTGCACCTACACGTGTGAATATTTTGTCTACGATACCAATCTCTGCGTAATCAGCAGGAATAAAAGAACCTATTTGAGCAAGTATAGCTATTAAAGCATTTTGCCTCATATAAGTTGATTTACCGGCCATATTTGGCCCGGTCAATATCATAAACTGAGTCTTGCTTCTGTCCGTACTAGAAAGCTCAATATCATTTGCAACATAATTACCCAGAGGAAGTATTTGCTCCAGTACAGGATGACGTCCATTCTTAACGAAAAAATCACCGCTTTCATTCATTACCGGACAAACATAATTATGCTCAACTGCAACAGAAGCAAATGAAGTAAAGACATCCAGTTTTGCAATACATTCAGCTGTTTCTCTAATCAGACTCACAAATTCTTTTGAATAATCTCTGAAATTACAAAAGAGTTTATACTCTAACTCAAATGCTTTAACCTGAGCTGTTAGAACTTCGTCCTCATGTTTTTTTAGCTCATCTGTAATAAATCTTTCTGCGCCTGTTAACGTCTGTTTTCTAATATAATCAGCCGGAACTTTGCCGAGATTTGTATTTGTCACCTCAATAAAGTAGCCAAAAACTTTATTATACCCGACTTTCAAAGTCGGAATACCGGTACGGTCTTTTTCTCTCTGTTCAAAATCTTTAAGCCAGCTTTCGCCATTATACATTAAATCTCTAAGATAATCTAAATCAGAGCTTACACCAGCCTTAATTATCCCGCCTTCCTTAATTGCTATAGGCGCATTATCATTAATCGTTTGTTCAATAATATCAGCATATTCTTTTAATTTATCAAGTTCGCCTTCAATTGGTTCAAAAGTGGTTAAACCAATAGATTTAGCCGTTTCGACGATTTCCGGAAGCGACATTAAAGATATTTTAAGGCTTAAAAAGTCACGCGGGAGTCCTGTGCTGTTGCTTAATTTCGTAGACAACCGCTGAATATCATAAATATTTTTCAGCTGTCTTTGAAGATCATAACGTTCAGTAGAATTATCCACAATACTTTTTACCACTTCCTGACGTTTTATAATTCTTTTTAAGTCTTTTAACGGCTGACAAATCCAGGATTTCAGAAGTCTGGCCCCCATATTTGTTGAAGTTTTGTCTATAGCCCATAGAAGCGAGCCATACTTGTTCTTTTCTCTCAAAGTTTCTGTAAGCTCAAGATTTTTTCTTGTTCCGGCATCAATTGCCATATACTCTGAAAGCTCATACGTTTCAATTCTCTCAAATTTAGGGAACCCTTCTTTGAGGTTCTCCCAGATATATGCCAGAACCCCTGCCGCAGCTCTGAAACCAAGAGTACAGGAGTTATATCCAATAGCATCTAAATCACCAATTTTAAGTACCTGCTTGAGATTTTCTTTAGCAAAATTTTCTTCAAAGACCTTAGCCGGAACTTTTGAACAATTATAATTCTGTACAATCTCATCCGGTAAATCTATAGTTTCTTCCGGAACAATCTGGAAAGGCTGTAGCTGCATTTTCTTGGCAGGAGCAACTATTTCAGCTGGCTGTATTCTCACGAGCTCAGTTAAAAGAGTTTGATAATCAAGCTGTGTTGCTTTAAACTCTCCTGTCGAAATATCAGTATAAGCAAAGCCCCATTTTTCATTCTTTGATTTATCAGAAAACACTGCACACATATAATTGTTGCTATTCTGGTTCAAGAAATTGCTTTCAATAAGAGTTCCTGCAGTGATAATTCTTACAACTCCGCGTTTTACAATGCCTTTAGCGAGTTTTGGATCTTCTAGCTGTTCGCATATAGCGACTTTGATATCTTTAGCAACAAGTTTTTCAAGATACCCGTCTAATGCTTTGACTGGAATACCTGCCAGCGGTATTCTTCCAAGCTTGCCACATTCCCGGCCGGTGAGAGTTAATTCTAGTTCTCGTGATAATGTAACCGCATCTTCAAAAAATGTTTCATAAAAATCGCCCATGCGGTAAAGCATAAGACACTCAGGATGTTCACGCTTGACTTCTAAAAAATGCTTCATTGCAGGAGTCAAGTCGTCCATATTGATGTCTGTAGTATTTATTAGATTGATTTCAGGTTTTGTCATAGTTATAATTGTACATAATATTTAGAATAGGTGCAAGTAATGTTTAGATTAATAAAGATTATTTTTAACGCATTTTTATTAGTACTCGCTATTATTGGATTTAACGCTATCGGCGGCCAGAAATATGTTGAAGCAGTCAAGGTCAGTGTAGGAAATTTTATTCAGGAGCATGCTCTTGAAGGTGCGAAAAAAATCGGAAACTTTTCAGGTCTAAACGAAGAATTTCAGATTGATAATTCTGTAAACCTTGTAGGCTATAAGGCTGTAATTGCCGAGCATAAAGCATCCGGACAAAAAATGGTAATTGTAGATTCAGGCAAAAAACCTTTGTTGACGCAAAATGATATTAAGAGCGATAAAGTTGATAAGAAACTCAATGACCTTGCAGACAAATTCAAATATCAGGCCGTAACTGTACAGGATATAAAAATTACAGACCGCGGAACAATGAAAGTTTACGGAAAAGATGTGCCTTATGCAAAATTTGAAGCGCACGTTACAAAACTGCCATTCAAAGATGTTGCCGGAGTTGTAGCAAGCGTTACAACTTCAGACGGCTCTGAAAAGCTTGCATTTTCTATCAGTGAAAAGAAAAAATACTCCCAGCTTATTACTAACGAATTTTACAGGGGAGTTGCAGAAGGCGGAGAGAACAATTAATATTCTCACATGCCGGCACAAATTAACAGAATAAGGATATGGATTATGAAAAAGATTTTATTTGTTTTTATTTTAATGTTATTTGCCGTGAATACAGGGTTTGCTGCAGATAAATACTCAAAAGATTATCTGCAAAATCATAGACATTTTGCTATTATGAACCCGATTGCAGAAAGCATGGCCGAACATATTATTAAGTCATCGTTAAAGAAAGAAACAGGCGGAAAATATAAAGTTAAGTTTGACGGCTACACTGTATCAAGCATGAAAAAGGGTATATTCAAAAATCTTGAAATTACCGGCATAGACATTGTTTCTGAAGGGATAACAATTCCTTATGTACACCTTAAATCTTTGACTGACTATAATTATGTTGACTATACAAAGGATCCTGTTGAATTTAAATCAGATATGAAATTCCAGTATGAAATGATGTTATCAGATGAAAGCATGAATACAGCTCTCAAACACAGCAATTATAAAGCTGTACTTGATAATATTAATAATATTGCTTATCCAATGTTTGAGGTAAAAGGCGTCAGCACAAAAATTATGAATAATCAGCTTTATATCTTAACCGAATACAATTTCCCTATTGCGCCGTCACCAAAGAATAAAGTTTTCGTTGCTTCCTCAGGTTTCAATGTTAAAAACGGTAAAATCAGAGCTGCAAATGTTAAATTAAACAGCGCTTACGGAAATATTTCGCTCAATAAAGTTGCAAATATGCTAAATCTTTTAAACCCTCTTGAATTTACGCTTGCAAGGCTTGAAACAAAAGAGTGCGATGCAAATGTTGAGAATGTAAATATTGTTGACAATAAAGTTAAAATTGATGGTAAAATAATTGTAAAAGGAGATTAAGCCATGAATTTTTCTCAAAAACTGGGTTTATTCGTACTTATAGTAATATCAGTTGCGTATGTATATTTCTCATTTTTCAGCGCAGAAGGTATCCATATGACTCTTCCGCATCACGATGAGCAGCCGCCCATAGAAGAACTTCCTCAAATATCAGAAGAAGTGCCTTCTCCCACAGATGATGAACCAGCAAAAGAACATAGTTACAAAACAGTAAAAATATATGTTGCAGATTCAAACGGAAATATTCGCTCTGTTAATAGAAAATGCGATACTTCTGTTGAAAAGTCATGTTTTGCATATGCAATAAAAGAACTTATTGCAGGTCCTACAAAATGGGAAAAATCAAAAGGTTTTACCTCCGAAATTCCGCAGGGTACAAAAATACTTTCGGTTAGAGAAGGCGACGGGAATATTATGATAGACCTGTCTTCTGCCTTTGAAGGCGGCGGCGGAGCAGAAAGTACCTATACAAGAGTACGGCAGGTCATTAAGACAGCAAAAGCAAACACAAGCCAGCCTGTATATTTGTATATCAACGGCAGACAGGCTGATGTGATAGGCGGAGAAGGGATTATGATTAAACAGCCTCTTAGTGAAAGGTCTTTAGATGACTAATACAAAAGACTTAGATTATTACATGAACCTTGATTGGACTCTTATTGAGGGGACTGATTTGGATTTTAACGGAAATCCTTATCATTATATTGAAATCAAAGAAATCCCGAGCTTTGCTTTTTGTGCTAAAACTCGAGAAAAAGCTCTTGAAAATTACAAAAAACAGCTAAGGTTGTCTTTAATGCTCATGCTTGAAGACGGCGACCATATTGTAGAACCGGGTGAAGAAACCGAAGATGATATTGATTGGGAAAGCATATGTCCATAGTAAAATTATCAGAAATTTATATTGATAAAATGACAAAAGATGATATAGAAGGTGTTGTTGAGATCGAGGAGGAGGCTTACGGCAAGCACCACTGGGCAAAATCATCTTTCTATGATGAGATGTCAAATAATCTGGCAAAGTACTACTCAGCAAAAACTTCCGATGGAAAACTCGTTGGGTATGCCGGAACATGGCATATTATTGATGAGGGACATATTACTACAATAGCTGTAAAAAAAGAATTTTTGCGCAATCATATAGGCGAAGCTATTATACACAAGATTATAGAAGACTGTTACGCTGACGGAGTAAAGTATCTTACTCTTGAGGTGAGAGTTTCAAATATGCCGGCTATAAAGCTTTATGAAAAATATGGATTTCAGTCTTTAGGTACACGAAAGGGATATTATCAGGACAATAATGAAGATGCATTGATTATGTGGACTGAGAATATTTTTTACGATAAATTTAAAAATAAGTATAAAGAAAACATTGACAAACTCAACAAAATTATAGAAATCAGATGAGCAAACGAATAGAAAAGCAGATAGATAGTTTTAAATATAAAGGTGAACCGATAAAAATAACTCTCGGAACGCTAATATTAACCTGCCTTTCTGTCTTGTTTATCATTGTAGCAACTTTTACGCAAATAACAATTAAACATCCTTATTTCCCGCTTGATACTTTTTCATTTCTGGCTCAGGATGTAAATGATTACGAGATACTGCATCATTTTATAAAGAGCTATAAATATATCCCGCAAATCCCTATGGTGTTTTTTATTGTTGCACTTTTAGGACGTAAATTTGGGATTCTTTCGATTTTAATGTATATAATTCTCGGGTTATTTTTCCCGATATTTGCCCTAGGAGGCGGCGTTAGATATTTATTTGAATACGGGTTTGGCTACATACTGGCATTTCTTCCGGCAATATTTTTTGCGGGTACACTGCTTAAAGGAAAAACTGATTTCTTAAGAGTTTTCCTCATTTCTGTAATCGGAGTTTTAACAATCCATGTTCTTGGAATTTTATATATGTTCTTTATCGCAACACTAAGACAAGCACCGATGGATTTAGTCACAAGTTGGATTATTTCGCAAAGTGGTATACAAATCTTATACGATATATTTTTCTCCATAATTGCCATTTTTCTTGGGCGTCAAACAAGAAAACTATTATGGATAGTAATGTGTTAATACCGATTTAATAAAAAAATGGGGCGGATTG
>UNSK01000020.1 GCA_900552525.1 Candidatus Gastranaerophilales bacterium
TATTTTATACTTTTATAAAACTGATACATTAACTTAATATCAACCTTTTCAGTGTTTATGGCTTCAATTAGTTCTTTTTTCAAAATTTCTTTTTCTTCAAGATGTTTGAAATTAAAAAGTTCTGTTGGTTCAACTTCTAGGGCAGTTATAATTTGGGCAAGAGTATCAGCCGTAACAAATGTTTGACCACATTCAATCTTGCTCAGAGTTCTTTCTGCCACTTCAACCGCTTCAGCTAATTGAGCTTGTGTCAATTTTTTCCCTGTTCTTAATTCTTTAATTCTCTTGCCTAAAAGCTTTTTTATATCTAGGTTGTTTTCCATTTTTGCCCTCACCAATATAATAATTTATTTATTGTGTTAAGAAAACGAAATGTGAGGCTCTTTTATGCTTGAAATAGTACACGACATGTTGTAAGATGGACTTGTAAGTTCTATTAAAGAATAAAACTTCACTTTTCAGGGTGGGACAAAATACTAGGAGCAACTAATGGAAGAAAATAAAAAGAATAAGTTAAATAAACTATCTAAAGCAATTGAAGCCTGTACAAATTGTTCATTATGCCAAAACAAGATAAAATCAGTTGTTTCAAGAGGTAGTATTAATGCAAAAATTATGTTAATTGGTGAAGCTCCTGGAGAATTAGAAAATCAAGTTGGACAACCTTTTGTTGGGAAATCTGGTCAACAATTAAACAAATTGCTCTCTAAAGCAGGTTTTAATCCTGAACAAGATATTTATTTTTGTAACGTAATTAAATGTAGACCAGTAAAGAACAATAAAGATAGAAAACCTTACAAACAGGAAATAGAAGCTTGTATTAAATTCTTGAATGCTCAAATCGAAATTATTGCTCCTAAAATAATAATACTTTGTGGAAATACTGCAAAAAATATTTTTAGAATCAATAAACCTATGAAAACCGTACATGGAACTTGTATCAATAATGGCAATATCAGATTATTTCCTGTTTATCACCCAAGGGCAAGTATTACAGATGAAGTTAAATTAAATGATTTTAAGAAAATAAAAAACAGTGAGGTTAATGATGAGAAAGCTACTATTTAGTATTTTTTTGACAGTAAGTTTATGTTTGATAGCACCTTTGTGTTTTGCGATTAATTGGACAGCTCAAGCTCCTGCGAACTTTCCAAAACAGCATTCTACTCCAAAACGAATGTCCTCAAGTGCTAAAATACAGGCATTTTATGACAAATGGGCTGAATCTATCGGAGAAAATGCTCAAATAAAAACTCTTGATACAGAATTTACCGGAATTGGCTATAAAGAACCAATAACAAACGATGTATTTCCAAAAATAATTATCCCTAAAAATGCTAACAATAATTTTATTTCTTGTAACCTTTATGGTGGAATTCTTAATAAAACAGCTTATGATAAATTAAAAACTCCGTTGTTATATGATTCCGAACATAACATTTGTGTTGCCGCCATTGCAGTTCGAGATTATTCAAATACTAGTATGCCATATTTTGAAGAACCAGCAGAGTTTAGAAGTGTCGTAAGCATATCAGGATATTTTCCAGATATTCCTCATGGAAGTATTAAATTAAGAGAAATTGCACTAATTCCAAACAATACAACTGACGAAAAAAAGATTGACAAATACATAAAAGAAACAATGAAATTATATAAAAACTTTTTAAGAGCAGAAGAATTAGGTGTTTCGGTGGACAAAGTACCGTCAAAATTTTCTCAATCATTACAAAAAGGTTTAATTGACATACTTGAATGTGCAGGAGGTTTATTATTAAATCCTTAAAAACAAATTTCCTAATACTAGTAATTACACTTTTAATAATACAAGAGGCTGTATTTGCATATACGAAAGTAAATGTAACATATAAAACCGTTGGTAATACAACGACATATTATGCAAATGGAAAAGTTATTGGAACATACAAAATAAAAATGATGTCTAATGGTTTTGTAGAAACAGAAGCTTGTTATGGAGATTTTTGCCATTATGATGTTATGACTTCTCTAATGGCTAAAAATTATATCTACACATTGAAAGACATAATAAAAGCTAGTTATGAAAACAAAATATGGTTTGCACAACAAGCCCAACAAGAAAAACAGAAAGAACAAATTAAACAAGCAAATAAATCAATAATAGTCAAACAAGTTGTCATTACTACCTCCAATGGTGAAAAAATATCTTTTCAGGAAGATAAAAATGGCGATGATTATTTAGTTATAAATGGACAAAGAGTAGAAGTCATCGGACGGAAATTGGCAACTGATAAAAATATGTATGATTATGACCCATATCCTGAAAATGCTCAACTGGAAAACGTAATTGCCAAAGCTGAACAGGAAGATGCTTATTTATCAAAGAAAAGGAGTTATGAAGAAATTATTTATTCCTCACCTCTGCTTGGAGATTTATTTAAACTTGTCTATAAGTTACGTGTCGAGTATGGTGTAAGTTATGAAGACGCACAAAAATTAATGACGTTTGGAATAAACAATAAACATTACAAACCAAGTGATTTATTATTGCCTAGTGAAAAACAAGCTATAAAATATCAAAAGCTTCACAAAGAAACAACAGATAAACTTAAAAATGTAACTTTCCCAAAACTTTAATACTATTGTCTAGGAAAAGAAATAAGACGTTGTCTATACAGATAAAATTTTTCTGTTCCTCTTTCTAAAATCAAGAACTTATTCAGCTTGTTAGAAGAATAAATTAATTTGAATTCCATTTTATCATCTTCAACCTGCTCAAGTAGTGTCAAAAGATTTTTTACTGATTTTTTGCAGATTGGAATGCTTTGTACAAGTTGAGAGTTTTCGTATTCCCAATAAGGTATTCCTTCAATATCTATAACACTTACTTTTTCTAAATCTGCTTTATTTACCAGTTCTACCCTATCAGTAACTCCGTATTTTTGACAAAGGGAATCAATTCTTGGGTCGCAAGTTCGTATTGGCTTAGATAATTTTTTATTAATTCCTGCAAATGTTAGATTATTTTTCAAACCTTGCAAAATAATTAGTTCTTCTTTTGTTAAATACATATTTTGCTCCTATTAATAAGTTCAGCATTGATTTTATCTGCAAATATTTGATAAAAAATCATTTGCCAAGTTTTTTCATCCTCGTTTTTAATCATATCAATATTATAGTAATCAGGAATAGCGTAAGTGTGGTTGTCAACAAGAATAGTTTTTAAATCTTTTGTTATCTCGAAGTTACTATTTACAAGTCTATAATTCTTTGGTGTTTTTATTGCTTGAATATTAGAATTATTATTCTGTTTTGATTTTTTGTCTTTTGTTGGAACAATATCAATTTTTAAATTTTTATCAATGAAATCAATTATAATTTTTACCTGAGGCTTTTTATTTATGTTTTTAAGTTTATGACTTCCATCAGCATTAAATGTTTCATCATTATAAAATGTCAACACAATAGGCACCTGACGTTTTTCAGCCATTGATTTTATATGTTTTTGAGCAGTTATGTCTTGTTCCGATTCAATAAAAACACAATCAGGTTTTAATTTTTTTATCTTATTATTTGTTTTGGTCAATGTTTGGAATTTTTCAACATACAATCCCCAGTTACAAATATCATGGATTGCTTGTACAAGTAGTTTGTAATCCTCTTTTGTAAGATTTTGATTAATATCTATTTCGGCTTGTTTTAATAACAACTTTTGTACCAAATCTTCTTTTGACAAAGACTCCAAAAAACATAAGCAATTTAACCCTTTTAAACAAGTTTCATGTAATAAATCAATCATTAATTCTCTGTTTTTCAAAATAATAAATTTTTCATTTTCTAAACATTCAAATTCGTTCATTCTTATCTCCTTTTTGCTTTACAAAAGAGATAATAATCTTTTTTGAAAAAACTTGCTCCCAAATTCATCGTTTCGGTATCTATTAGGGAGTTTGAGCCTTGTAAATTTCTAAAATTTATTAATAATAACGCTTTATCACTAAGATTTTCACTAAAGTTATCTATTATATGTTAGAAGTTCAAATTTTCTAAAATCCAGTAAAATCAACATTTTTCTTTCCCAGCCCCCAAACAGCCCCCCTAATTGCCAAAATTAAACAAATTTTACGACTTAATAACATGTCCAAAACGCACTAAAAAAGAGCCTTTTCAGGCTCTTTCTAAATGGAGGAGGAGGTGGGATTCGAACCCACGGTACGCTCGCACGTACGACGGTTTTCAAGACCGCTCCAATCAACCGCTCTGGCACTCCTCCAAAGATATTTAATTGGTAACAAATCTATACTACACAAAACAAAATTTATTGTAAAGGGGGTAAAATAATTTTGTAGCAGTGATGCCCATCTACTCCGCCGATTGTAAAGGTGAATCTCGATTTGATTGTTTGTTATATAATTATTTATAAAAGGAGCGGGGTATGTTTGATTATTTTAAGGGGGTTATTTCTGATAAAAGAAAAACTTCTAAAGGGACTTTTATAACTATTGATGTTTCGGGTATAGGATATCTATTAGAAGTTACTGAGATTGATTTTAACTGTACAAAAGTTGATGAGAGTGAAATGCAAAAGGTCTATGTGTTATTAACACATAGAGAAGATGCAATGTCTTTATATGGTTTTTCTAATAAAGAAACCAGAGATATTTTTCAGATACTTTTATCTGTATCCGGTGTTGGTGCAAAAATGGCAATTGCACTGTTAAATGAGTTTGATGCTTGTGATTTAATTTCGTTGGTTATTGATGGAAATTTCAAGGAACTTACAAGAGCCAAAGGAGTCGGTCCAAAGCTGGCACAAAAAATTATTCTTGAGCTTAAAGATAAATTGATGAAAACGGAACTGCCAAGAACTTCCTGCAAACTTCCAAAATCTCAGGCTTTTGACGATACGCAAGCTGTATTACTTTCTCTCGGGTATGAAGAAAATGAGATAGAAGATGTTCTTGAAAAAATTATGCCTACTATTCAAGATCATTCAAATTCAGAGGAGGTGATAAGAAAAGCTTTAACATGTCTATCTATGTAAATTATTGTAAAGTTTTTAAAATTTTTAGCAAATTTAATTTTTACAAGACTTACTATAGTAGAGTAGAAGGTTTTATATATGAATTTCAATATCCAACCAATTAATTTTAATATCGCCAACGTCCGCTTTAAAAGTAATTCTAATATTAGCCAGCCAAAAGGTTCAGATTTAGAGCGAAATCCTAAAATGGACTCCTTTGAAATGTCTATAGGATATGTAAACGATGCCCACGGACAAACTAATAACATGATGAGAATATTGTCTGGTATAAAGGGGGATTTGAAGCTTTCAGCCGGAGATAATGACATTGGTGATGAAAAGAATGATGCTATACATCAAGCGACAACAAAATTTTTAAACATTGCAGACATAAAAGCCTCTGCATTAGGTAACCACGAAATTGATATGTCACAGAAAGATTGTATTGATGCTATAAATAGATTTAATGGCTTAATGCTTTCTATAAATTTTGAACAAATTCCGTTAGAAGAACAAGACCTTGAAGATATCCAAAAATATGGACGTGCAGATTTAAAGAACCATCTCACAAAATCTGCAGTTGTAGAAGTTAAAGGAGAAAAAATCGGCTTAATCGGAGCTTCTCCAATTGATATGATGAGCCGTTTAACACATCCTAATTATTACACAGATTGTTCTGTTGATGACTTGGATGATACAATAGAACTAATTCAAAATGAGATTGATAAGTTTAAAGAACAAAATATAAACAAAGTTATTCTTGTATCGCACTTAGGACATAAAGCAGATAAATTTGTCGCTGAAAATATTGATGGAATCGACGTAATTGTCGGTGGGCACACCCATGAACTGATAAAAGATATTAAAGAAGGGGAAAATTTATTATATTCAAAAACAGGTGAGCCAATAATAATGACAGAAGCAGGTAGAGATGGTAATTATTTTGGAAAACTAAACCTGACTTTTGATAAAAATGGTGTTATTACTAAAGCTCAGAATAATTTAGGTGAAACAAGATTATTCCATAAAAACATGATTAACCAGTATGTATTTGACAATATTTTAGGCGTTCCGGAAAAAGTAGGTTATATAAAACAGGCACCACCGCCGCCTAAAAATTTAGCAGAAGAAAATCCGCATGCAAATTTTGTATGTGATGTAATGAGAGAAAAAACAAATTCGGATATTGCACTATGGCACCATAGCGGGGTCAGAAGCTTCTTCCATGAAGGTGAGATTGATTCCCGTGATGTAAAAGAAATGGCACCGTTTTTAGATTATGTCGTAACGGCTCAAGTTTCTGAAAAAACTCTGGTAGATGCATTCAAGAAAGCTGTAGATATGACGTTTGAAACTTCGGCTCACAAACCTGGACTGATAGCAGTTTCTGGGCTGAATTATACAGTTGACCCTGAAGAAGGGGAGCTTCTTGCTATGAATTTCATAGATAAGGAAGGAAAAGAACATAAAATTGATGTAGAAAATCCTAGTGAAGATAAAATGTACAAAGTGGTAACTGACGAATTTTTGATGTCAGCCGGTGCTGATTACGATATTCTGGCTCCAGAAGAAGTTTATGTGGAGAAATTCCCATATGATAAAGATGTGCTGACTTGCGAATATATAAAGGAAATGAATGAACCTGTTGTGATTAATCAAGTTGGCAGAATTAAGTTTGTACATGAAGAAGATTAAAAGCAAAATTTATTTTTAGAAGTTTTAATATTCAAAAAGCAGGAAAATATGAATATAAAAGTAGCATTATCTAATATCAACCCATATACATTTACATTTAGAAAATCTCAGGATACATCTAAACATAATAACCTTGAAAAGACTCCTGAAAAAGATGTATTTGAAATGTCTGTTGGTTATGTGAATGATCTTCACGGTCAGACAAATAATATGACAAGAATTTTATCAGGCATCAAAGGTGATTTAAAACTTTCTGCCGGTGATAACGACATCGGAGATGAAAAGAACAAAGCTGTAAACAGAGCTGTAATGAAATTCATGAATTTGGCAGGCATTTCCGGCTCTGCCCTGGGAAATCATGAACTTGATACAAAGCAAAAAGATTTTGTAGATACGATTAATGGATTCAATGGAGATTATTTTGCAGTTAATCTAAAACAATCTCCTATAGAAACTCAAGATCCGGATGATGTTGAAGAGCAGGAACATATAGAGTTAAATAAGTTTATAAAAAAATCTTCAATTATAGAGGTGAAAGGGGAAAAAATAGGTTTAATAGGCGCTGCTCCAATTGATTTAACAGCAAGGGTTACTCATCCATCATACCATATGGATTGTTCTGTTGAAGATTTAGACGATACTATAGAAGATATTCAGGAGCAAGTTCAAGAACTAAAAGAACAAGGGGTGAACAAAATATTCCTGTTGTCGCATATGGGAAATCAAACAGATAAAATAGTTGCACAAAAGACACAAGGAATAGATGTTATTATTGGCGGTCATACACATGAGTTAATAAAAGATGTTAAAGAAGGAGAAAATCTCCTCTATTCTCTGACAGGAGAACCTGTAGTTATAACAGAAGCCGGAAAAAACGGAAATTATTTTGGCAGACTTAATCTTACTTTTGACAAAGACGGAGTGATTACAAAGATACAGAATAATTTGGGTGAAACAAGACTCTTCCAGAAAAATATGATTAACCAGTATATAATTAATGAAATTTTAGGACAGCCGGAAGAAGTCGGATACATTAAATCAGTTACGCCTCCTCCAACTACATTGATTGAAGAAAATGCTCATGCAAATTTCATGTGCGATGCCATGCGGGCGGAATTAGCCACAGATATTGCGATATGGAATAACAGCGGAACAAGGAGTTTTTTCCAGCCAGGTGTAATTGATTCCCGTGATATTAAAGATATTGCTCCTTTTGAAGACAGAGTTTCCGTAGCAGATGTTTCGGAAAGAAAACTTGTTGACTTCTTTAAGCATGCAATTGAAGATACTTACAGAACTCAGGGGAATAAACCTGGATTGATGGCTGTTTCGGGTATGACATATTCTGTAAATCCTGAAAAAGGAATTTTAACAGGCATGAGCATTATTGATAAAGACGGTAATGAAATCAAAATAGATGTTGATAATCCAAGTGATGATAAATTTTATAAAGTAGCAATGGATTCATTTATGATGTTTGATGGAGCTGATTTTGATATTTTGGCACCAAAAGAAGAATGTATAAATTATCCATTTAACAAAGATTTTCTGGCATGCGAATATATTAAGCATTTGAATGAACCTGTTGTTATTAATCAAACAGGACGTATTAAATTTGAATCATAATAATTCTTTTATGGCTAATGGCAAGTATTTTGGAAGTTCTGATGCAAGGACAGAGTATTCTGTAAGTTCTTCCGAAGCGATTTCACCGGTGCGCGAGTGGAGGTAAACTCCAAGTCTTGCCGCTTCGTAAAGCGGTATCTTCTGTGCTAACAAGCCTGCAATAATTCCCGCAAGTACATCTCCAGAACCTGCTTTTGCAAGTGCCGAGTTTCCATGCTGGTTAACAAAATAATTCTCTTTGTCTGTAATAATTGTTCTGTGTGTTTTTAGAACAACAGTGCAATTATATTTCTCTACTAATTTTTTAGCAGAATTATCTAAGTCGGCCAGAACTGCATCTAGACTAATTCCTAAAAGCCTTGCTGCTTCAAGTGGATGCGGCGTAATAATCGTTTCTTCCGGTAGTTTAATGTCTGTTTCAGCAAGAATATTCAGACCGTCAGCATCAATAACAATTGGAGAAGATGTGTGTTTTATTACTTTTTTAAATAATGTTTTATTTTTACCCAAACCGCAGCCAATTAAAACGACAGAAAAATCTTTTATTGACCTTAAGCCTTCTTGTGTTGAAAGATAAACAGCCTCCGGAAGCAGAGCCGATACAGAATGTATTATATCTTTTTCCGTTGCGAGAGCTGCAAACCCGCCACCGCATTTTAAGATTGAAACCGTCGATAAATATGCCGCGCCGATATAGTTTTTAGAGCCGGCAAAATTCAAAACTTTACCAAAGGTCCCTTTATTAGAATTTTGTGCTCTGATTGGCATTTTATAAGTTGAGTTGTCGTATGATTTCATAAGCTACTATTGCAACAGAATTTGATAAGTTTAAACTGCGCTGTCCTTCTACCATCGGTATTGTAATTGCATTTTCTTGAGTTACATATTCCTGCGGAAGACCTCTTGATTCAGGACCAAAAACAATAAAATCTCCGTCTAGGAATTTGATATCAGTGTATTTCTTTTTTGATTTTGTTGTCAAGTAGAAAAATCTTCCATCAGGAAACTGGCTATATAAATCGTCCATCGAATTAACTTTATGTAAATCTACACTTTCCCAGTAATCCATTCCTGCACGTTTAGTGTATTTATCTGTTAGTGCAAAACCAAGTTTTCCAACAAGATATAGAGATGCACCTGTACAGGCGCATAATCTTGCAATATTTCCGGTATTTTGCGGGATTTCCGGTTCATATAAAACAATATTAATCATTCTTTTTCTCAAACAAATATTTAGCTTCTATTACAACCGGCAGTCCTCTTACCACACAGAATACAATCGCAAATACAGCTGCCCAGAAACCAATTGTCCAGATAATTTCTCTATTCGGACAAACCGGAATTTTAGCTGTAATAATTAAAACAAATGCTAGAACTTTTGCAACAGCATAGCTTATTCTCATAAACTTAGAACCTGTAATAAATTTGCATACCGGGTTAACCTGCATTGCAAAAGGAGTTAAACCTTGTTCCATTGCTGCACTTCTTATTGTATCTGTAATAAAACCTCTTGTAATTGCAATCAACGGGAATAAAATATTGAGCCATCCCATAACAGCAAATAAAATCCAGTATGTGTTTTCAACAATTCTGTCGCCCATAATATCAAGAAGTGCACCGAATTTTGATTCTTCATGAAATTTTCTTGCAACATAACCGTCTAAACCGTCTAGAGCAAAAGCAATAATAGTTAAAGCCAGTGCCCAGAGATATGCAGCTGTGTTACCCTGGCAGGAGTATATTAGATACACTGCTGCGAACATTACGAATATTCTAAATATAGATATAAAATTAGCCATTTTTTTCAACCTTTTGGCGGGAGACATTCCGTATAACTACCAGCTTAAACTTTACCTACTCCGTCTCCCTTTGGAACAGACTACCGGCTGGATGAGCTCGTCAAATCTTCATTCTGGAAAGTGCAAAGTCTTTTTTGTTCAAATCTTCAACTTTAGAGCCTAGCATAATTTTTTCTGCTTCTTCAAGTACGCTTACAACCGCATAGCCATTGGCACCGTCCGAGCGGGCTTTTTGACCTGAAGCGCAGCAATTAACAAAGTGCTGGCAGGCAAGTTTCAATGGTTCGATTTCGAGATAATCAAGTGCATAATTTTGTGAATTAGCAGGTTTGAAGTTATCATAAACTTTAAGTTTGTCAGTTGGAGCTGTATCATCAAAAATAGCAGTTGCTTTTGTACCTCTAACAAGCAGGGTTACATGTTTTTGAGGTGTAATCCAGCTGTCTGAAATATGTGCAATCATACCGCCTTCAAATTCAACACCGATATGAGTTATGTCCATGATGTCATTTCTGTCGGAAGAACATCCGATTGCAGAAATCACTTTTACAGGGCTTTTACCTGTTACATAAGCAATCATTGAAACATCATGCGGTGCCAAATCCCACATAACGCTTCTATCATTTTTATGATAATTAACATTCAATCTATCACTTTGAGCATAAACTAATTCGCCCAGCACACCCTCTTCAATAAGCATTTTTAATCTGTTTACAGCAGGATGATATAAAAGCAGATGGTCAACCATAAGAACAAGTCCTTTTTCTTCGGCAAGTTCGGTTAAAACTCTGGCTTCTTCTGCAACTGTAGAAATAGGTTTTTCTACGTAGACATTTTTACCTGCTTCAAGCATAGCTTTTACCATTTTGAAATGTGTGTGGCTTGGAGTTACAACGGCAACTCCTGTAATAGATTCATTATTAATAATATCTTTAAAATCTCTGGTTACATTAACGCCTGGGAATTGTTCCTGGACTGTTTTAAGAGATTCTTCATCTAAATCACAAACAGTGTCTAATACATTAAGATTATAAAAATTACGGACAATATTTTTGCCCCACATCCCCATTCCGATTACTGCAATTTTTTGTTCTTTCATACCTTCTCACTCTTTCATTAACTTATTAATAATAATTATATTACAACAGTAGTTTCCCGTAAATACATTAATAAAAATTTAATCTGTAAATTTTTGTAAAACATCTGTAATAAAAACATAAAATGTGGAGTATTTTTATATTGGAAAATATTTTTAAAATTCCCTCTTGAAATAAAATTTTGTTAGCAATATAACGGTATTTGGTAAAATTACAATTTTGGGAATATAAGTAGTTATGGAAATTTATTTTTTAGCATTAGGAATGCTGCTTATTGGAGCTTTGCTTTCAATAGTGGTGAAAGAGCAATGGAAATTTAAAGTTTGCTCTATTTTTTCTTTTTTATCAGCCCTGACAATGATGTTACCGGCTGTTGCAGTTTTGATTAAAGGTATTCCGCTTATCAAAACTGTTGAATTATCTCCTATTACAGGAAATGTAGATTTCATTATAGATCCCCTTACAGCTTTCTTTTTGATTGTAATTTCAATCATGAGCTTTCTCGGGGTTCTTTATGCAAACGGGTATATGAAACCTTACCTTAATAAAGGTATGAATGTTTCATCACACTGTTTCTTTTTAATGATGTTAATCGCGTCAATGACTATGGTTGTTACGGTTCAAAATGCATTATTCTTCCTTATTGTTTGGGAGATAATGTCATTATCTTCTTTCTTCCTTGTTATATTTGAAGGAGAAAAGAAAGAAGTTTTGAAAGCCGGTATTAAATATTTAGTTTACATGCACTTATCAGTCATATTTATTATGGCAGCATTTATTCTATTAAATATAAAAACCAGCAGCTTGAATTTTGGAGCATATGCTTATTATCTGCATAATGATGCTTCAATGGCAAATCTAATATTCCTGCTTGCATTTGTCGGCTTCGGCATCAAAGCAGGTTTTGTACCGTTTCATAACTGGCTTCCGGATGCGCACCCTGCTGCACCGAGCCATGTATCAGGTATTATGTCCGGTGTTATGATTAAAACCGGTATTTATGGTATTTTGAGATTTCTTTTATTTGTCGGTACGCCGTCAAAAATGATTTCTTATACAGTATTAACAATAGCTGTTATTTCTGCTTTGTACGGTGTTTTGTACGCAGTAACACAGCAGGATTTAAAAAGGCTTCTTGCATATTCAAGTATTGAAAATATTGCCATTATCGGTATTGGTATCGGTGTTGGTATGCTCGGCTTAACTTACGGAAATCCTTATGTGGCTGTTTTAGGCTTTGCCGGCGGTATTCTCCATATATTAAACCACTCAATATTCAAAGAATTAATGTTCTTTGCAGCAGGAAGTGTTTATTTAAAGACTCATACAAGAAATATGGAGCTTTTAGGCGGATTGATGAAAAAAATGCCTTATACTGGTCTATTATTTATTGTTGGTTCTATCGCAATCTGCGGATTACCTCCGTTTAACGGATTTATTGGTGAATTTCTAATTTATGCGGGTATGATAATGGGTATTCCTGCTTCAGAAATCAGCCTGTTTCTGGTGCTGATTCTTTCAATTGCTGCTCTGGGTATGGTTGGTACAATGGCAATGTTGTGCTTTACAAAGGCAGCAGGTATTACTTTCCTTGGTAATCCTAGAACTGAATGCGTTGAACATGTAAATGAAGATGTACCGAGGGTTATGCTTATTCCTATGGTAATACTTGCCTTTCTGGCATTCTTTATCGGAATGTTCCCTCAGTACTTTATATCAATAGTAATGTGGCCTGTATCAATGTTGGTTAATGTTGATAAATATGCAGCTAATCCGGCTCTGGATGAAGTATTTAAGAATACATTCGGCTTGATTCTATCTGATTTCAGCTGGTTCTTCTTAATATTCTTTGCAGTTGTAGCTGTTATGTTCATTGTAAAACTTATCGTGAACAGAAAAGCTAGAATTAGCAATACCTGGGGCTGCGGATACAACAGGCTTAATAACCACGTACAATACACAGGTTCTTCTTATGCAAATTTATTTATTTCAACATTGAAACCTTTATTCAAAAGAGTTTCACATATTAAGAAACCCAAGGAACTATTCCCTAAGGAAGCTTATTATGAACTTGAAATAGAGGACATAGAAGAAGCTTATATTGTAAAACCTCTTGTAATGTGGGATGAAAAATTTCTTACCAAGTTCGAGAGAATTCAGAATGGTAATATCCAGCAGTACATTCTGTTCGGTTTAATCTTTCTGATATTGGCAATAATCGGTATGATTTATTTTGGGGGTTAGAAATGACTATCTTTTGTATAAATATAATAATACTCTTGTTTGTACCATTTTTGATGATTGGTGTAATCAAGAAAACAAAAGCCTTCTGGGCAGGCAGAAAGGGTGTAAGCATCTGGCAGCCGCTATGGGACTTTATAAGATTGATGAAGAAACAGGCAGTTATAAGTGAAACAACTTCTTGGGTATTTAAATTTGCGCCGGTAGTTGGGTTTGCATCTGTAATTTTTGCATCACTCTTTGTGCCATTGACTTTCGGAAGTCCTATAATTAATGTTCCGTTTGCATTTGTAATATTTTCGTATGTTCTCGGACTTGGCAAATTCTTTTCTCTGCTTTCAGCATTAGATACAGGAAGCAGTTTTGAAGGAATGGGGGCTTCTAGAGAAGCATGTTTCTCTACAATAGTTGAGCCGGCATTCTTTATTGCCCTGGGTTCTATTGCAGCCTTGACTCAAAACTATACATTTGAAAGCTTCAAGCTCATTCTTCAAAATGCAGGCGGTTATGGAATATTAATTATTATTCTAGCTGCGGTAACTCTGTTTATAATGCTGCTTATAGAAGGATGCAGGGTGCCGGTTGATGATCCTACTACTCACCTTGAGCTGACTATGATTCATGAAGTTATGATTTTGGACAACTCCGGAAAAGATTTAGGACTAATTACCTGGGCTTCTGCAATTAAGATGTTTATTTTTGAGGCATTGATTGCAAATCTTATAATTCCGGCTTCACTCGGAGGCTGGGAAACATTACTTGCTTTCTTAGCTATTATATTTGTTCTTTCTATCGTAATCGGTACGGTAGAATCTTCAATGGCAAGATTTAGAATGACACATGTGTTTGAGTTTATATTTATTATGTCAATCACTGCGTTAATTATATTAGCTCTGGTAACATATAGAGTTTACGGCGGCTAGGAGGTAGGGGTAAATGAAAATGGTTGAATTTATAACTACAGGTATATAGGAAAAACATCATGGAAAATATATTTATAATTTTATTAGGTTTATCAATGATATACATAGCTTCAACAAGCCGCTTGGCAGCTCACGTCAATATGCTTATTATTCAAGGCTGGCTGTTGTTCTTTGTATGCTTGTCCGGTATTGCTAAAGAACCGTCCGGACTGGAATCTATTATGGCAAGTATGCCTCATATAATCGGATTTTTATTTATTGTTATAGAAACTTTAATAGTAAAAGCGTTGGTTATTCCGATATTTTTGAAAAAGGTGGTTAAAAAGACTCACGCGCACAGAGATACGGATGCAAATATTCCTCACTTTTACTGTTTAGTTATATCAAGCGTAATTTTGTTTGCAGGATTTTTGATTGCTAATATTAATACTCCGGCATTTAAGCTTGTTTCTCCAATGTATTTTGGTGTTTCAAGCGCAATGATTATAATAAGCCTGTGGCTGATTACAATTAAACATAAAGTTTTATCAAATGTAATTGGTTTTATAACAATGGAAAACGGAATATTTCTTTTATCATTATCAGTGGCTAAAGAAATGCCGATTATTGTTAACCTTGGCGTATTGCTTGATATATTTATTGCCGTATTCATTTTAGGTATGCTTGTCAAAGAAATTAATAATGAATTCGACGACTTGGAAGTTTCACAATTATCAGATTTGAAGGATTACGAGTACAATGATTAATTTAATTTTATTATTTCCGCTAATTGCGTGTTTGATACTGTTTATATTTAAAAACAAATTTTTAAATAATTTGATGATTAATATATATGCAGTTATGCATTTTATCGTATCATTGGCATTTTGTATGGGGTGGGATTTCCTGCCAATGATAAAACCCTGCAAGTTCTTTGCAGTAGATGATACAAATAAAATATTTTTAATGGTTATGTCAATTGTTTTTCTGGCTGTTGCTGTTTATAATAATGGATATCTTAAAAACGACAGTTCTTTAACCAGAAAATTAAGACATTATACATATATGGTTTTGTTCTTTGTATTTTCTATGACCGGTGCAATATTAAGCTCAAATCTTGGCGCTGCGTGGGTATTCATAGAAGGTACAACACTGGCCAGTGCATATTTGATATATTTCCACAAAACTAAGCATTCTATTGAAGCGGCTTGGAAATATGTATTTATTTGTTCAATTGGTATTGCTCTTGCTTTTGTAGGAATTATTCTTCTCACAATTGCAACAGGGAATTTAAACTCTTTATTCTATAACCAATTGTATGACAATGCAGCTTTGTTTAACCAGTTCTGGCTAAAGCTTTCATTTGTGTTCATACTGTTTGGTATTGGTACAAAAATGGGGCTTGCACCGGTGCATTTCTGGCTTCCCGACGCACACGCCGAAGCACCTTCGCCGATATCAGCTTTGTTATCTGCAACACTTTTGAACTCGGCATTTTTAATGATAGTAAATGTATTTAGAGTAATGGTTCTGGCTGGATGTGCTGATTACGCAAGGATTATGCTTCTGGTAATGGGATTTATCTCATTGTTTGTAACAGCTGTATTTGTTTATCATATAAATAATTACAAAAGAATGCTGGCTTATTCTTCAATCGAAAATATGGGTATTCTTGCTATAGGAACTGCATTAGGCGGAGTTGGTATGCTTGCCGCTATGATCCATTTAATCGGACATTCTCTGATTAAAGCTTCTTTCTTCCTTACTTCCGGAAATATATTGGAACTTTATGGAACAAAGAAAATAAAATCTGTAACAGGAATTATGAAACATGATAGAAAAACTGGCTGGTTGTGGGTTGCTTCTTTCCTTGGTATTGCAGCATTCCCGCCGTCTGTACTGTTTATAAGCGAATTTTTAATGGTTAAGACAATGTTTTTAAAAGAACATTATGTTTTATGCGCATTATTCTTGCTACTGTTAACAATTATTCTTTTCGGACTTGGAAAGGCTGTTATCAAAATGGCATTTTCATCCGGTAAAAACGAGCATTCTGCGGAAGCCGAGAATAAAAAACTTTCTTGGACAATGTATGCTCCTCAAATAATAATGCTTATATTAGCATTTGTTATCGGTGTTTATATGCCGCAAGGGCTTATAAAAATGATAATTTTTGCTGTAAAAGGTTTTTAGTGCTGCGCACGTAGACATTTTTTAAAAAGAAGGTAACTATGAATTGGATAATAACTGAAAACAATAAGAAAATAAATGCTTTTGATATTCCGACAATTTCAATCGAAGAGATAAAAGCGGATGTTGAAAAAATGAAAATGCGTGTAGTTGGTTTCTTCGGAAAACAAGAATTTAATAATGTAAGACTATACGTTGTTATGGCTGAGGATAAGATAGGTAAACTTTATGTGACATCATCTCTATTTACACCGGATGTAAAATCATATGAATCGTTTACTCAGAAATTTCCGGCATTTCATATCTTTGAAAGAGAGTTCTATGAAGAGTTTGGAATAGAACCTCTTAATCACCCCTGGCTGAAGCCGGTTCGAAACAATCAGGATGCTTACCCGTTTTTTGAAATGGAGGGAGAAGATATCCATCAGGTTGCTGTAGGACCAATTCACGCAGGTGTAATTGAACCGGGGCACTTCAGATTTATGTGTCAGGGTGAAAAAGTGTATGATTTGGAGATTATGCTCGGCTACCAGCATAGAGGAGTGGAAGAACTTTTCTTAAAAGGTAAAGGATATAACAATCGGCTTGCAGAATCTGTTTGCGGTGATTCCGTAATTGGTTATAATATGGCATATTCTCAGGCAATGGAAACTTTATCGGATACGCCAGTTTCTTCAAAGGCTCAAATAATTAGACGTGTTGCTCTGGAAATGGAGAGAATTGCAATACATATCGGTGATATGGGTGCAATTGCCGGAGATATGGCTTATTTAATGGGGGCTTCAATTTTTGGTATAACAAGAACTCTTGTTATTAATACAATGCTTGAAATATCCGGAAGCCGTTTTGGCAGAGGGTTAATTAATGTCGGCGGTGTAAACTTCGATATTGATGAGGCTTTGTCTAAAAAGATTATAGATATGCTTGACGGTGTTGCAAAAACTGTTGACAGAACTACAAAAGTTATGCTGAAAACTCCTTCCTGTATATCAAGAATGGAAAGAACCGGTGTTGTATCAACAGAAACAGCACAGGCTCTCGGCGCAGTAGGTATGGCAGCGCGTTCATCAGGGGTTGATATTGATACAAGATTCGATTTTAACGATAAATGGTATACCTCTCTTGATGTTGTTAAACCTTTTAAAGCAACAGGTGATGTGCATTCAAGATTTAAACTCCGCTATAAAGAGATTAAACAATCTATGCAGATTGTTAAAAAACTTTTAGACAAGCTTAAGGAGTTCAGAAATGAGCAGATTTTAACAAATCCAAACAAAACTCTTGCTCCAAATGCTTTTGCTATTTCAATGACTGAAGGATGGAGAGGCGAGATTGTTCATATTGCTTTAACAGGTGCTAATGGTGAACTTTTAAGATACAAGATGAAAGATCCATCATTCAACAATTGGTATATGCTTGCAATGGCTGTGAGAAATAATGGAGTTTCTGACTTCCCGCTCTGTAACAAGAGTTTTAACTTGTCATATTGTGGTAATGATTTATAAAAAGGAAGATAAAAATGTTTGATATAATTAAATTAAAATATTTTCAGGGAAATCAATTCATACCGGATATTCCAAATGCGCCAATGCGCAGTCAATTTAGAGGTTTCCCAATCTTAAAACAATGCGGTGATGTTGACGAAAGTGTCTGCCCTACAGGTGCATTGAAAGCCAATCCTTTGTCTATTGATATGGGCAAATGTACGCTTTGCGGTGCTTGTAAATGTCAGTCTGTACAATTCAGCAACTATTATAAATTGTCGTCAACAGACAAAAATAAACTTGTTATTACAGAAAATATGACGCCGGAAGAATTCGAAAAAGCTGCAATAACAGCAAGAAAAGAGATTCGACGAGTTTTTTCAAAATCATTAAAGCTCAGACAGGTTTCAGCTGCAGGATGCAACGGATGTGAAATGGAATTAAACGCGTGCTCAAACTGCAACTTTGATATGGGAAGGTTTGGTATTGATTTTGTAGCTTCTCCTCGTCACGCTGATGGAATTGTAATAACAGGACCTATTTCAGAGAATATGGCTTATGCTCTTGAAGACTGCTATAAATCTACTCCTGACCCTAAAATAGTAATACTGGCAGGAGCTTGCGCAATTTCTGGCGGTGTTTTCCAAAATTCTTCTAAACTAAATAGAGAATTTTTGGAAAAATATCCGATAGATTTGTACATACCAGGGTGCCCTGTTCACCCGCTTACATTTATAAACGGGGTTTTAGATTTTATAACCAAAAAATAACCGGAAGAGCTCTGATTTTCAGAGCTCTTTTTATAATCCAAAATATAGTTTGTTTAACTCTGCAACAGTTGTTGCACCTGGTCTTAGTTCTTCCAACTGTGCTCTTTGGGTATCTTGAGCAGCCTCAAGAGGCTGAACCTGCAAATTCTGCTTTTGTTCTTCCTCCTGTCTTGTTTGAATTTTTTGAATTAATTCTGTCTTCGCCTGTTCAAGCTTAGTTTTGTCAATACTTTTATTCCCGCTCGGAGCAATTCCAAGTTTCATTAACTCCTGAAGTATTCTTAAATACTCAGGATCAGAATAGGCTGAATGTATTGCTTGAACGGCTGCTACCAATTTAGAACTCCTTTTAGCTTCTAATTATATAATTCCACCATTAGACTTATTTATAACTTTCATACGCTAATATCTTTACAAAAATTCATAAACGAGTTAAAATATATAATGTTACGTTAATATTTTGTTACAAACTGGCAATAAAATTTGTTTTGGGTTTTTAATTAAAATATAATGTCAGGTGTACTAATATTACAACCCAATAATCTAACTTAGGAATACGGAAATTATGAAGAAACAAATAAGCTATTTGCTCACCGTTTTATGCCTTTTGTCTGTAAATAAGGCATTTGCAGACCCTATGGCTGGAACAGTTTTGCCGGCTCAGGTTCAATCAGAACTCGGCGGATATAACCCCGGAGCATATAATACTACTGAATTGCAAAATATTAACCATTATCAAATTGATAGAAGTTATATTCAGTCATTTGATGATGTAAGTAAAGATGAACAGATTTATGATGCTTCAATAGAAGAAAATCAAGCTAGAGAGGGTGTATTATACAATCCTCACTTTTTACTTCAAAAAATAAATTTTGAAGGTAATACAAAAATACCTTCAGAAGAACTAGAAAAACTAGGTCTTGAAGTTCTAGGAGAAGATGTTTTCTTTGATGAACTGCTGGAAGTATGTCAGAAAGTAACAAATTATTATAGAGCAAAAGGCTACCTTACATCTTATGCAACAGTTCCTCCTCAGAGAATTGTTGATGGTGTTGCGACAATAAGAATTGTTGAAAGTAAAGTCGGCGAAATGAATATTGAAGGCGAAAAATGGACCAGAGAATGGTACTTGCGCCACATTATTATGGGTAAAGCAGGGCTTAGAGAAGGTGATGTGTTCAATGCTAAAAACCTTCAAAGAGCAATGAAAGAAATTAACAAGGAAGATTATGTTCAAGTGCAGACTGAAGTTGAAAGACAGGCAGAAGGCGATGAGAACACTACAATCACCTTGAATGTAAGAGATAGATTCCCTGTTAATCTTAATTTCTCATATGATGACTACGGCCGTTCTTATACCGGCTCTCAAAGAGTTTCATTCCTTGTAGGTATGGACAACCTTACAGGTTTAGGTGATAAAATCTACGGCGGTACTATTCTTTCATCCGGTGCAACAGGCTGGATGGCTGGATACTCATTACCGGTATCTTCATATGGAACAAGATTGTCTTTCGATTTTTCTGACTCTCATGTTAGACTGGGCGGGCCTTACAAAAACTTAAATGTCAAAGGTAACGCACAAAGCTATTTCTTTAAATTAACGCAGCCTATTATACAAACTGCTAAATCAGATTTGATATTCTATACAGGTTATGACTATGTAAATGCAAATACATCAGCAAATATTGCAGGCAATCCTTTAAGATTATCAAATTATAACTTGAATGTATGGCGTTCCGGATTATATGGTATGACTGATGATAACTACGGACGTTGGTTAGGAAATTTAGGCGTTGACTTTGGTATGGGCGGTGACGGCCACGGCGCAATACAGGATACTACATTCTTTAAAGTTACAGCAGGTGCTACCCGTGTTCAAAGACTATTCGGCAGAAGTATGGGTATTGTAAGAGTAAACGGTCAGTACTCTCCAAATAAATTGTTTGCAGCTGAACAAATGCAGATGGGCGGGCCTTATACATTAAGAGGTTACCAGCCGGCTGAATTAATCGGTGATTACGGTGTGACCGGTACTGTTGAATATAGATTCCCTGTTCCATTCCTCGATAGAATTCTCCCAAGGGTAGATGAAAGATTGAAACTTGCAGTATTCTATGATTGGGGCTGGTTAGGTGAAAACGGCGGTATTTATAATTATCCTCAACAGTTCTTGCATTCAGTAGGTTTTGGTACATACGTAAACTTTACAGACTGGCTTACAGCACAGATCGGTGTAGGTTTCCCTCTCGGAAGAGATTATAACGAAAACACCGCAAGGTTTTACTTCAGTGTTAACTCTGACTTAGACAGATTAATTCCTTTGAGAAACCCTGAAAAATTATAAAATAAAAAATAACCGGATAATAAATCCGGTTATTTTTTATCTGAATATTGTCTGCTCTCTATCTGGGCCGACACTTATAATTCCTATTGGGGCTCCGATTAAATCTTCTACCTTTTCAATGTATTTTTTTGCATTCTCCGGCAAATCTTCATATTTTCTAATGCTGCTGATTGGAGTTTTCCAGCCGGGCACTGTTTCATAGATAGGTTCTAAATACTTATGAATAAATACATCTGTAGGATAAGTCGTATACACCTTATCATTTCTACAGTCTTTGTAAGCAGTGCAGATTTTAATCTCATCAAAAGTGTCAAATACATCAATTTTGGTAAGTGCAACTTTAGTTATGCCGCCGACTAAAACAGCATATTTCATAATAACAGAGTCAAACCAGCCGCATCTTCTAGGGCGGCCTGTGGTAACCCCGAATTCGTGACCAATATCCTGAATCATTTTTCCTGTTTCGTCGGTTAATTCTGTAACAAAAGGTCCTTCACCAACTCTAGTTACATATGCTTTTGAAACCCCTACTACTTCCTTTATCATTGCAGGGCCATAGCCGCTTCCAACGGCAGGTCCGCCCCCCATAGGGGTTGAACTTGTTACAAATGGATAAGTACCATAATCAACATCAAGCATAACACCTTGAGCGCCTTCAAAAAGGATTTTCTTGTCTTTATAGCGGTTTAATAAATCCTGCCAATCAAAGCATACATATGGCTTAAAGAGTTCGGCATACTTTTCGCATAATGAAAGAATGCAATCACGCGTATATTCTTCTAATCCATAAACATTTTTCAGCATCTTATTTTTTATCGGAAGAATCATGTCTATTTTTTCATTAAGTGCCTCAAAAGAATATAAATCTTGAATTTTAAAACCAATTCTAGCGGCCTTATCTGTATATGTCGGTCCAATGCCTTTCTTGGTTGTTCCAATTTTACCCTTACCCGAGTGAGCTTCGCTGTAACCGTCAATTTCTATATGATAAGGCATTGTAATAGAGGCCAGAGGTGATATTTTTAGATTTTTGAAATCAACTCCCTCAGCCTTAAGCTCATTAAGCTCCCTTTCAAAAGATTCCGGATGTATAACCGTTCCAGCTCCAATAAAACAGATTGTTTTATCATATAATATTCCAGAAGGTATCATGTGAAATTTATATGTTTTCCCCCCCGCTACAACTGTATGACCGGCATTACATCCGCCTTGATATCTAATGATTAAATCTGCTTTCTCCGCAAGCAAGTCTGTAATCTTCGCTTTCCCCTCGTCACCCCATTGGGCGCCGATAACGACAGTATTTTCCATTAATTTTCTCTCCTAATATAAAAAGCCGGTATAAATCCGGCTTTGCTAATTTCTATCCATTGTTACTCTGCGCTTGTTTCGCCTTTGCTTGTTTGGCTTGAACATCAAGCATAGAATTATGTGCCATCATATAAACCGAGCATATCTTATAGTTTTTCAGATACCATGCGCAGTTTTCTTGCATACAAACAATTTCTACCTGTGAGCCAACGCTCATTAGAGGACATAAAGGTATTGCTTTTTCTTGATCACGAGGTGCCATTAATTATCTCCTATATTATTACTTCGCCATTTTTAATAAATTGCAGTTTTCACTGCGTTTTTTTTCTTGATCTTTATAAATCTTTGTTCTATTAATAACTTCGTCAAAGTCTATTTCATGTGCATTAAAATCCGGTCCATCAACGCAGGCAAATTTAGTTTTTCCGCCAACCGTCACCCTGCAAGCTCCGCACATACCTGTGCCGTCAACCATGATAGGGTTCATGCTTGCTTCTGTATAAATTCCTTTATCTCTGGTCAAATCAGCGACTGCACGCATCATTGGCATTGGTCCAACTGCAATGGCATAATCAATCTTTTCAGATTTAATAAGCCTATCTAAAACTTGTGTGACAAATCCTTTTTCACCTAAAGATCCGTCATCTGTCGTTATAAATAATTCTGTGCATGCATCTTTCATTTTATCCTGCCAGAATATCAATTCTTTATTTCTGGCACCCATAATCATATAAACCTTGTTACCAGCTTCTTTAAAAGCTTTGGCAATAAGATAGCAGGGTGCAGCGCCATAGCCTCCGGCCAGACAAACAACAGTGCCATACTTTTCAATATGTGTAGGCTGTCCAAGAGGACCTACTATATCAACGAGTTCATCGCCTTCATTAAGAGCAGCAAGTTTTTTAGTTGAGTAGCCTACTGCCATAAAAACAAGTGTAAGCTCTCCGGTTTCTTTATTAGCATCAGCGATTGTTAGCGGTACTCTTTCCCCATTCTCTTCTGCTCTAAAAATAATAAACTGGCCAGCTTTGGCGTTACGTACGACAAAAGGCGCATCAATAGTTATTTCATACTGATTAGGACATAATTCTCTCTTTGATAATATTTTGTAGCCCATCTAACTAAGCTCCTCTTTCACATAGTATATTACCACAAATATGCTGTTCACTCAATAGACTAAAAAAAAACCTTTCTTCAAAAGAAAGGTTTTGGAATCTTTTTTAATTAATTCCTCATGTGTAGAAGGTTAGTGTGTAGGTTGTATGAAAGGTTTATATTATGAATTCGTTTTGTATATATATAAAGTATAAAACTTATGTAAAATTTCATAAACTATTAAATATTGTTACATAACTTTACAAATTACATGTTAAAAAAGCCGCAATAATATATCTCGGCCTTTTTTTATTATTTCTATGGTATATATACTAAATTAGACAATTTATCATGCAGCATTCTTAATTTATAATCATTATTATTTGCTTTCTTTAAAGCTTTTTTTAGTGTTTTATTAGATTTAGCTTTGGTTGCAGGCTCTCTTCGAAGTAACACATCTATGTAATTATTAATATTGTCTAATATTCCAAACAAATCCCTAGAATCAATCGAGCTTTTCAGTTCATCGCCGGCTTGATGGATTTTGTTTCTACGGACAGTTTTACATGTATGTATATCCATAAATCCATTATCAATGAACCCTGGTAAGGTATATGGATCATAGGCTAAATCTTTTACAACAACAGGTTTATTCTTTTTATTACTTAAACTTTTGATAAATCTTACTATTGCGTTAGCTTCATTTTGATTTTTTACATTTTTCTTTTCTAGATTGACAGTAAGAACATCAGGATTGCTGCGACAGTGAATTTCTTGTAAATTAAATAATTTTTTTATTAGTTGAGTTCCTTTATAGTCACGGTCAAACTTTAGATTTATAGCATCTGTTAATGTTTTTTTCCCAATATTTAAATCAAAAGTGTGTGAGATAGCAGTCGGCTTTGTTGTGAACATTCGATATCCTTTATTGTTAGGAAGTTTGTAAAATAGGTATTCTGGTAGTTGCTTAGCAACAGGGGATAAATTTGTTGGTATCATATTTTTCTCCTTTCACACGAGGCGTTTTTATTCCGATAAAAAACGTGAAGGTTCTGAATTGATTAATTTTTACAATATTGTTACATTTGTTAACAAAACTTTTTGGTAATTCAAGGGGTTGATTTTTGTTTTTTAGCATTTAATAATAGAGTGTAAGAAAATTTATCGCGGGATGGAGCAGTTTTGTAGCTCGTCGGGCTCATAAGACTCATTTTAGATTTACTTCCTTGCTTGATATAATCAGTGTTATTGGTATTTATAAAATACTTATTTTTTGATGTAAATTGTAGGGATGACCTACAATAATTATAGGTCTTTTTATCCCCACAACTTATTATCATTTATGCACCCCAATCATCTTGTTGCGGTAACATTTCATCAGGAATTTCTTTTTCATTACTGCTGAATATTCGTTTGAAACGGTTGCTTTGAAGTTCTGCCAGTTCTTCTAAATGGTGCGGTAACACGTGAGTATATGTATCCAAAGTTATACCTATACAACTATGTCCGAGCCACTTTGAAACCTTTTTAATGTCGGCTTTTTCTTCAAATAATGTTGTAGCACACGAATGCCTAAATGAATGTATCTTGTGATGCTCAATTCCAGCTTCCGCTAAGCGTTTATTTACAAAGGCTCTAAAGGTAGTATCGCAAATAAAATAACCGTCATCACGAGCAAACACAAGGTCTAAATCTCTACAATACTTCTGCCCGAGTTTCATTTTGTTTTCCGCCTGCAACTTTCTAACATGGCGGAGTATTTGTTCAACTTCGGGAAACATAGGTATTGTTCGATTTGAAGATTTTGTTTTTGTAAAATCAATTATTTGCTTTTTATACTTGTATTTATAGGTTTTGTCATTGTGTATAACTGGCTGCATTTGTTGGTCAATTCTAATTTCGTGTTTTTGAAAATTTATCTTTGACCATTGCAAACCCAATGTTTCGCCAAGTCTTGAACCGACACATAGAAAGAAAACTATAAGCATATCCCATTGAGTACCTTGTTCACAACAATACTTTATAAGTTTGTCGTAATCCTCTTGTGATAGGATTTGTGTTTCCTTTTTTGTGCATTTCGGATATTTAGCTTTTCTATTAGGATTTTCTTTTATAAGTTCATTTTGATATGCACATTCAAACATTCTGTTTACAACTGCACGAATATTTTTAACGGTTTTCGGGTCAAGAGTTCCACCCCTACCGTTACTTTTCTTTAGGCAATCATTATAGAACTTAGTCAGTCTCAATCCTTTTATACTATTTAACGGTCGGTGACCTATGCCTGGAATGATATGTTTGTCTAAAATACTTCTATCGTCGTTAATAGTCGTAATTTTAACATGACCTACAACATAGTTATCAAACCAGTAGTTTGCCCATTGTTCAACTGTTACGTTACCTGTAATATCCTCAGGGCATCTGCCTTCTAGCTCGGCTTTCCGCTTTTCAGCTTTTTCAAGGCATATTTCTTGTGTCTTACCGTAAACATATCCATATTTAGTTTTTCCGCATTCATCTTTATACGGAAATCTATAATCAAACCCATTGCCATTTTTTGAAAAGCATCCTTCTCCGTTACGTCTTCTCTTAGCCATTAGCATTCTCCTCTCTTACGAACTTGTAGAATGCGTATTCGCTAATATTCAACTCGCGGAAGCAACATTTGATTTAATTTCACGATTAAGCCATTTCTTGTAAACCTCGCTAAAATTGACAGGTTTCGGCACTTGCTTTCGCCCTTTGTACTTGCCCTGTTTTTTAGCAACCGCAATACCGTCGCGTTGGCGTTCCAAAAGATTAGCACGTTCAAACTCGTAAATCGCGGCAAGAAATGTAATCATCAGTTTGCCGAAATTGCTTGAGGTATCAATGTTTTCCTTAATACTAAATAAGCCTACACCTTTGTTATTAAGATATTCGACGATATCTAATAAATCTTTGGTGTTTCTAGCAAGACGTGATAAGTCTTTTACATAAACGGTGTCGCCGTCTCTAACATAATCTAACATCATTTGTAGCTGTGGACGTTCGGTATTCTTTCCGCTAAGCTTTTCTTCAAAAACTTTGTCCATACCCACATTTCCCAGCAGTGATTTTTGACTTTCAGTGTTCTGTTCAATGGAGCTAACCCTGATGTACCCGACTTTTTGACCTTTGGTCGTCATTCTGTTCATAGTAAAAAATCTCCTTTTACTTACTTGTAGGATGACGAGTGTTTGAAGTAAAGGCTTCATCACTGAAATGACTGAAAAATCAAAATCTAAGTCTATTCAGGGAGTTTTAAATACCAAATTATCGCCTGTTTAGAGTGTACTCTAACAAGTGATAAAACTTAATCAAGTTTGATTAAGTACTTCTTATTTATAACCCACAAGATAAAATGTAAATTATATTCAAATGCTAGTTAAACTAGTCCTCAAAAGTTTATTATCTGGATAAGTTACCGATGTTTTTCGTCATCCAACTACTACTAACATCTGAACCCTTGTTTTAATAACCATGGCATCTGGTTCCACTGCCGGGGCGTTTATCCACTCGCTAACGTCGAAAAGCTTCTTATAATTTACTCCTCTATAATACCAAATTTTTGAGCGTTTGTCAAAAATAATACCCCACAAAGCCTTGTTATAACTGAATTTATGTTATACAATAAATTTTTACATAATCCTAAAACTTGTTCTAAATCAGCATTTCAGAGAAAAATGATTATGAGGAAATATTAAATGTTTTACAAAATTTTTGCCTGTCCCTCATCAATCTCCATCTTAATCTCTACCTAAAATTTCGGCTTGATGCTAGTCTAAACTTTGTCATGACAATAAGGTCAATGTAATCATCAGAGTATCTGTATATTTTATTACTTCTTATACTTCTGTATATAGGATATTTATAATAAACTTGTTCTCTTTTTTTGTTTTTCTTTTCCCCGCCGGCACTAAATTATTTATTATTTAATTTGTTATAAGTTTGTTTTAGTATATCCAATAACAAAGGATGTTCTTTATAAGAGTATTTTTCTAATGCAGGAATTGTTATTCCATTTTTAAATTTTATTAGAACTGTAAAATCTTTTAAATCTTCATGCGAAAATTCTGTTTTTCCCTTAGCTATAAAATCTGTTACAAAATTCTTTGCTAACGTTTTAATCTTATCTAGTGCCTGTTGTTCTATTTCGTATTTTGTTGGATATCTTTCTGCTTTAGTATGCGATACTCCATTTCTCCAATGTTTTATCATTTTTCTAGTTTTTTGTTCTTCTGGTGTTTCGTTTTTTGATTGCAGATATTCTAATAAATAATCCAATAGTAGGTCTATTATATGATAGCCTATTACAATTACAAGATAAGTAATAAGAATAATACCTAAAGCAGCACCAAAAATGAAATATAAAAAGGCTACTAATAAAAAACTTCCAAATATTGCACTTGGTGATATTATAAATACTGGCATTATTTCCCTCACTATGGATACATTCTTTTATATCTTATAAAGTTTTCATAATCTTCTTCAAAATCTTTAGCTCTAAAATAGTCTTCTTTTTCTTGTTTTGTCATGTCTTTTGTCAAATCTACCGTTTCCGTACAATATGACCTATCATTAACAACATCGTATTCATATTTTCCATTACAATTTTTAGATTGATAATAGCTTTTGGCAATAGCAAGTTCTTTTGCATCTTTTACTATACTTTCTGGTGAATTATGCCATAAAGCGTATTCGCCATATTTTTCAAAAGCAAGTGTATCTAAATTTATCCAATCCTCTGTTGGAAATTTTAAAGTGTTTTTAAGCTGTTGACGCTTCATACACACTACATCTTTGCAAACAGAACATCTCAATTCTCTGTTATATTGATTACCAATTTTTCTATAAACGACAGTACAGTTAATCTGTTCTGTTTTAGTTTTTGTATTAAGAAAATATGTATTACCGTATTTAGAAATTTCGGTTTTAATATTTTCATCCGCTAAAACAACCAATGATGATATTACAATAATACTTGATGTAAGTAACAATTTTTTCATATTTACTCCAATATTTTTTGTTTACAATAACATAGCGAGAAATGATTACAAGATATTTAAAATTTTTTTCTTGGGTTATGCTCTATTTCGCCTTTATATACGTAATCTTTGCCAACAAATTTATATTTATTTCGACCTAAATATATAAAATAATGTGGTTGGTTATCATAATTTATACCGTTATTTTTGCGATTATAACAATAATCAGACGGGATATAGCTACTATTAGGACGGTTATATTGTTTACTTAATTCTTTTTTTAACCATGTTGCAGTAAACTCATAATCCATTGGTAAGTTTTTTATAAATTCTTCTATTTCCTTAATAATAGTCATTTATTCCTCTTACAATATTTTTTAATTACACATTTTTCACATTTAGGTGTGGCGGTGCAAATTTCACCATAACCCTTTGAGCAATAATTCCACAATAAGTAATCCATTTTTGCTTGGCTTATTCCGATTTGTTTTGATAGCTTTTGAAATTCATCTATAATTTTGTAATCAGATTTCGCGGTTACTAAATTTAATCTGTCCGCTGATGCAATTCTTTTAATATGCACATCCGGTTTAATAATATCTATCCCAACATTTCTAACATATTCGCACGCAATCGGAACACCCATATACTTAATTTTATAGGTACTATTACTATCAGCAAGTAATTTGATAATGTTAGACGGCGTACTGTGCGTTATAAATTTTTCCAAACTTCCGAAATCTTGCTCAATTCGTTCAAAAGTTTCAATATTGGCTTTTAATGACCGCATTTGGTTTTTAGTCGTATATGGGTTATGACATTTTATATCAGTAATCTTATTGATTAAATCTTCCGCCGATTTTTCTTTTAATTGTTGGCGGTCAAAGTTACAAAAAATTTCATCAAGTTTTGATTGGTTGTCCTTAATCTTCTTCCACGATACCAAGGCACTAAGTTGAGCATATACTAAACCGCGTAAATGTTCCTCAAAGCTAAAATTTTTGCCATTTTTCCTTTGCTCTACCGCCTCTAAAATAGTCAAGTCAATTTCTTGTACCCTGTCTGTTAGGTATTCCTCAAGAATATTAAACATTTTATTGTAATCTTGTGCTAAAAATTTCGTCATATAATTACCTCTAATAATACTTTTTAAGATTAGGTATTATCTATATGGTAATCATATCACAAAAACTTAAATATGGGTATTGTAAATTTCTAAAATAAATAAAACTTATAAATCGTAGGGTTATTTAGTTATTATTTGTACGGTAATTTTGAATAAATAATAAGGAATAATAACTATGTTTCTTTATGATGACAAAGAATTTTTAGGAAAGAAAATTAAACAATTACGGGTAAATGCTAAATTATCGCAGGCAGAATTATCTGAAAAGATTGGTATGACTGAAAAGAATTTAAGCAATATTGAAAGAGGATTACAAGTTCCTGCTTTGAATAGCTTTTTGAAAATGCTTGATGTATTAAATATTTCTTTATCAGAGTTCGGAGTATCAACTAACGAAACTGAAAACAAAAGCAGAGATGAGCTAATAAAGGAAATTTATTTAGCAAACCCTAATGAAATTGAGGCATATCTAAAAATAATAAAAACCATTAAAGAAATAAAATAAGGTTTTATACCTCACAGCCTATAAACATTTCATCATTCGCCGAGAAATTCCGTTGCATTTAATTTTTACTATATTTGTAGAAGTTTTGTTAAGAAATAAAAATTATAAGCTTTTTCATGATATAATAAACTGAATAAAGGGATATCCTATGGATTATAAAGAGTTTCTTAATCTATATAAAAACAAATATCAATTTTTTATGTGGTTTTTAGGTGCTGGTGTTTCAGTTTCTGCTGGAATTCCATCTGCATCAAATCTTATTATGCAATTTAAAATAAATATATTTTGTAAGAATACAGGTGCGAATCCAAAACTTTTTCATGATTTATCTAATTCAACTACACGACAAATATTGGAAGATTATTTTGTATCAAATAATATTCTACCTATTGAAGTAAGTAATGATTATGCTTATTATTTTGAAAAAGCTTATCCAACTGAAGAATTGAGAAGACAAGTTATTGAAAATGCTGTAAAAGGTCGACAGCCATCATTTGGACAAAGAGTTATAGCATCATTAATGAAATTAAATGCCTGTAGAATTATTTGGACAACAAACTTTGATAAACTTATAGAAAATGCTGCATATAAGTTATATAACTCAAATGATGAATTAGTTGTCTCAACTTTAGATAGTAATGATTTAGCTAGAGATGCTGTGAATAATGAAAAATGGCCATTATTAATAAAATTGCATGGAGATTTTCAATCTAATAAAATAAAAAATACAGACAGTGAATTAGAAAAGCAAGATATTAAATATAGAAAATTGTTAATAGAACAATCTCAAAAATATGGTATGATTGTTTCTGGCTATAGTGGTCGTGATGATTCAATAATGGAAACTTTTAACGATGCAATAGATAATAATGATGCTTTTCCGCATGGATTGTTTTGGTTGTTAAGAATTGGGGAAAAGCCTTGTAAAAAACTATCCGATTTAATTAATAAAGCTAAAAGTAAAAATATAAATGCTCACATAATTGAGATACAAAATTTTGATGAAACAATGGCTGATATAATAAATCAATTTGATAATATTCCTGATAAAATAAAAGAATATCTAAATGAGAAAATGCCTAAAGCTACATTTCCACCCTTACCTACTAAAGGTAAAGGTTTTCCGATTATAAGGCTAAATGCATTACCTATTCTTGATTACCCTATAAATTGTAAACTAATAGATTGCGAAATTGGTGGTTATAAGGAAATTCAACAAGCAATTCAGGCTGCAAATACAAATATTGTTGCTATTCGTAAAAAAATTGGAGTATTAGCTTTTGGACAATTAGGTGAAATAAACAAGACATTTAATTCATATAATATAAAAAGTATAAAAGATTATGAAATAAACAATGAAAAATTACAGGAAGGACAACAGGAATTAAATCTCTTGTATCAACTATTAGTCAAATGTTTTGAGAATAGTCTGCCAGTGAAGAGTAAATATAAATGTCATAACTATTATTTAGTGATTGATAAGAGAAAAATTAAACCTCAAATTTTTTCGCAATGGAAAATGGGACAATATGAATTTAAAGAATATTATTATGGAAATATTCCAAAATTAAATGTGCCTTGGGCTCAGGCTATAAAATTAAAGCTTGAATATAGATATAATACCTTATGGTTAATAATAGAACCCAAAATATGGATAGAGGATGAAACCTTTGATTCAAATACATTAAATGCAATCAAGGTTTTTGTAAATTCAAAGCTTTCTAATAGATTTAACATCCCTAGTAATCAAATTTTAGATAGTTGGATAGATTTATTGATTGGTAAAAATCAAAATAAACATTTATGTTTATTCTCAGGAAGTAAATCTGAAATTATTCCAAGTTTTACAGTCAGTGGTATTACAGCATACAGCGGGAGGAATGCATAATGTCAAATGCTTCACATATAGTTGCTTATGAAAATGTGCCTGAACCATATTTGACTTTTTGTCCAGAACGAGATGATTGTATAAATATTCACCCACTAAAAGGATTGGTTCAGTATGGCCCTTATAATCAAAAGCTTATAGGTAATGCGTTTTCTAATATTAGAGTTGCTTCAATTGGACCAATTGGTTCTCAAAAAATTATTGCTAATTTAATAAATCAATTAAAAACGAAACAGGTACCACAGGAGCGAAAATCATATCTAATTGATTTTCCAGGCTTTGAACAAGTATTTAAAAAAAATATTTCAATAAATGAAAATATAAACATTGAAATTACAGAAGAGGAAGAAAGAACATTCCTGAATTCATCTAAGCCATATCAAAATTTGGCAAAGCTTCTTGCTCAATTAATTAGAAAAATTGCAACGAATAAATATGATTTTGAAATTTTATTTATTTATCTTCCAATCAAATGGGAACAAGCATTCGAATGTAAAGAAGATAATGAATTTGACTTACATGACTATATAAAAGCACTTTGTGTTGGCTATGGTATTCCTACGCAGATTATTAGAGAAGATAAAGCTTTGCAATATCCGTGTCAATGCAGTGTTATGTGGCATTTAGGGATTGCTGTATACAGTAAAATTACAGGTGTGTCATGGAAATTAGCTAATATGCCTACTGATACAGCTTATATTGGGATGAGTTATGCAATAAGAAATCAGAATGAGAAGTCTCGTTTTGTTACTTGTTGCAGTCAGGTATTTGATGCAGAAGGCTCTGGGCTTGAATTTGTCGCATATGACACTGATAATTATAAATTAGGCTTAAATGATAATCCATATTTAAGCAAAGATGAAATTCGAAGAGTTATGAGTAGATGTCTATCAATATATCAAGAACGTAATGCTGGAAAACCTCCTAAAAATATTGTTATACATAAATCAACTGAATTTAAAGAGGAGGAAATAGATGGTTGTTATGATGCATTACGAGTATGTAAAGATATTGAATTAGTTCAAATTCAACAAAATGTTTCTTGGAAAGGTATAAAAATTGAAGGACGGCAAAAAGTAGCAGGTTATCCTTGTAACCGAGGAACCATATTACGACTAGATAATGACCTCCTTGTATGGACACAAGGAGATATAATTTTATCGAATGATGGTCGACATTTTTACAAAGAGGGTCGGGGAGTTCCTGCTCCTATATTATTAAAAAGGTATGCTGGTCACGGTTCTTTATATGAAAGCGCATATAGTATTTTAGGGCTAAGTAAGATGAATTGGAATAGTGACAGTTTATACGATAGACTTCCTGTTACATTAGAATTTGCCAAGAAATTAGCGCGAACAATAAAAAGAATGCCTAATTTAGAAGCTAAACCTTATCAATACCGCTTTTTTATGTAACAATATTAACAAAGTTTCTGTAGTGAGAAAAATCTCATCGCTAAAAATTTGTGTCCATGACCAAGAATGCTTATCATACAGTGAGAGGGGCTGTATGGGGTGCGTTTTAAAATAAAAAATCGCAGCTTAAAAATTTTATGTAGCTCGTCGGCTCATAAGACGCTTTTTAGTTTTACTTCCTTGCTTGATATAATCAGTGTTATTGGTATTTATAAAATACTTATTATAATATTCCTATTACTAAATACAAATTTCTTCACCGCCCTAAACTTTACTGCCGCAGTATTTAATAAAATTCATAAAAAAAACTTCGCTCTGCACCGCTCCTACAAACATACCTATAATAATTGTAGGTATGAATAAAATTTACATAAAAATTCAAGGTACTTGATTTTTAAAATTTACGGAGCATAATATAGATGTTGAGCCTATTTGCTCAACATGAAAATTAAATAACGCGGGATGGAGCAGTCTGGTAGCTCGTCGGGCTCATAACCCGAAG
>UNSK01000021.1 GCA_900552525.1 Candidatus Gastranaerophilales bacterium
ATTTAATATCATTCCGTTCAACAATGCGAGATGCCGATATAGCAGAGGAGTCCTCAAATTACATCCGTTACCAGATCTTACAACAGGCATCTGCCACCCTTTTAGCATCATCCAGAAACCTTAAAGCACAAAATGTTATCGGACTGCTTAATAGTGTGTAAAGATTTGTAACAAATTGTTCTCAAACCCTAAAGTTTTCTGCTAATTTAGCCGTAATACATGGTAAACAAGGGAAATTTATAAAGGAAAGCGGAACACAATGGGAATGGCAGCATCACAAGTTAGACTATTGCAGCTGACTAGCCGAAAAAATACAATCGGTTATCAGTTACAAAACTTGTCTTTGCAAAAAACCGCTTTATCCAGAGATATGCAGAGGGTTACAAGAAATTATCAAGAGGCGTTGAATACAAAGACTTTGAAATGGTCTAACAATGCCGGTGTATCGTATGTTGATTTGAGTTACGCAAACCTGATGAGGCCGGGTAGTGCAAACAAAAATAATCCTTATTTGATTACAAATGGTGACGGTAAGGTTGTTTTAGACAGCAAATATCAGCAATATGCTGAAATGATTTCTCCTGACGGTAAAGCCGGCGGTGATTGGGAAAGCAATAGAACTCAAATTCTTGCTTCACTTACAGGTATCTCTTCAGAAAAAATTGATGCAGCTTTTGCTTCCAATGCTGCATTAGACGCTGCTGCTGAAAAAGTTAATTCTTTGCAAGAAGAAGGAGATAAACTTAAGGAACCGGTAAATAATGATACAGCAGTACAGTTCTTTAAACGAGCTGGAAATGTTACGGTGAATACTATTCCTTATAATATCGGAAGTTTATATAATTCTGCAAGTACCTGGACAAATTTGGGCAATGCTTCAACTGCAAGCAGTACTTTAACAAATATATTAAACGGCATTGCAAACAATATGAAAAATTATCTTACAGATGAAGATTATGCTAACTTTACAGAAGCCTGTAAGAATTATATGGATGATAACGGGCATTATTTTGGTGGAACTAGTGAGGCTGATAGACAAGGACTTGAAAGTGGTATTGCGGGAATTAAAAAAGATGGGGACAACTATACTGTCAACATGAAAATTATCCTTGATACTATACTTGGTTCATATGAAAGTGCTTCTGTTGTAGATGGTCAGGATAGTTATGGCGATACCAGCATGGGGACAAGAGTTTACTACACCAGAGATAAGAATAGCGTTGAATGGCAGAATTGGAAAGCTTCCCATGACGCATGGCAGGCTGAGTATGATGCAGCTGTAGAAGAGTATAACGCAGCTGTTGATAGTGATAATCAGGCTCTCACATCAGAAGAAGAAAGTAATATTAATTTCTATGAAAAATTGTTTACAGCAATTGCTGAAAAAGGATGGGTAGCAAATTCTCAGATTGAAGACAATGATTACCTTAACAATATGTTGCAAAACAATCAATACTATATTACTACAATGGAAGAACAGACTGACAGCGATGGAAAATCTTATTTTGAATACAGTCAGGATATTGCTTCAAACTTCGAAAATGTTTTCTCTGTAAATGATACTGACGCGCAGAATGAAGCTTTGATAAATTATGAATACGAAAAGAGCGTCATTAACGAAAAAGAAACCAGAATTGATACAAGAATGCAAAATCTTGAAACAGAGCAGTCTGCAATTAATGAAATGATAAAAGGTATTGAAACTGTAAGAAACGATAACACAGAAAGAACATTCGGTATATTCGCATAGCAGTATGTTTATGGTATGATTTCTTTGTATTTTTGTATAAAGGGATTGTAGATGTTTGATTCGTTATCTGATAAATTACAGGACATTATTGCGAAAACAGCAGGGCAGAAAGAGCTTACGCAGGATAATATGCAGGAAGCCTTGAGAGAAATAAGACGCGCTCTGCTTGAAGCTGATGTGAATCTTAGAGTTGTAAAAGCTTTTATCTCTAATATTAAAGACAAAGCAGAAGGTGAAAACGTTCTGCAGGGAGTAAATCCGTCGCAGCAGCTTGTAAAAATAGTGCATGATGAATTAATTGAACTTCTTGGCAAGGAAGTTTCTCCGCTTGATTATTCAGGCCGTCCAAATTTAATCATGATGCTGGGGCTTCAAGGAAGCGGTAAAACAACATCTTCTGCAAAATTAGCAGTAAAACTTAAAAAAGAAAACAGAAATCCTTTGATGGTTGCCTGTGACGTCTACAGGCCTGCTGCCATTACACAGCTTACAGCTCTGGGCGAACAAATAGGCGTTGAAGTGTATTCAGAAGATTCAAAGGATGTTCAGGCAATAATTCAAAATGCTATAAATTATGCGAATGAAAACGGGTTTAATACGCTTATTCTTGATACTGCCGGACGTTTACAGATTGATACTGAGATGATGGCAGAACTGCTGCTTATTGATAGAATTTTCCATCCTGCAGAAAAACTGCTTGTAGTGGATTCAATGACAGGGCAGGAGGCAGTAAATGTTGCTGAGAATTTTGATGCACAACTCGGAGTAACAGGACTTGTTTTGACAAAGCTGGATGGAGATTCAAGAGGTGGTGCTGCACTGAGCGTTGTTTACTGCACTCATAAACCTATTAAGTTAACAGGTACAGGTGAAAAACTCAATGCGCTTGAGGATTTTTATCCTGAAAGAATGGCTACAAGAATTTTAGGTATGGGAGATATTGTTTCTCTTGTTGAACGAGCTCAAGAAGTTTTTGATGAAAAAACAGCAAAAGAAATGGAAAAGAAAATGGCAAAGGCTGAATTTTCTTTCAATGATTTCTTGAAAATGCAGTCGCAAATGAAAATGTTTGGCTCAATGGATCAGCTTCTTGGTATGATACCGGGTCTTAAGATGTCAAAGGATGACAGACAGAAGATTTCGCATGAAGGTGAAAAACAGTTCAAAAGAATTGAAGTATTCATTCAGAGTATGACTCCGGAAGAAAGAGAACACCCTGAGTTAATGAATTCTTCCAGAAAAAAACGTATTTCACAAGGTTCCGGTATTCCTTTGCACGAACTAAATATTTTTATAAACCAGTTTGAGCAGATGCGTAAAATGATGAAAGGATTTTCCGATGTCAAAAAGGTTATAGGAGGAAATCCTAACAAAGCTAAGCTTACAGCTCACCAGATGATGAAAAATATGAGAAGATTCAGATGAAATTAGTAGCAGGACTTGGCAATATCGGAGATAAATACATGTTTACAAGGCATAATGCAGGGTTTATGCTTGTTGACAGTATTGCACTTAATTCTAATTTGAATTTTAGAGAGAACTCCAGATTAAAATGCATTATGACTAATCTCCGAACTCCATATGAGGACTATTTGCTTATAAAACCAACTACATATATGAACCTGTCGGGTGAGGCGGTTAGAGCAGTAATGGATTATTATAAAATAGCGATAGAAGATATTCTGATTGTGTATGATGATTTGTCATTAGAATTAGGACGAATTCGATTTAGGGCAAATGGTTCAGATGGCGGTCATAACGGTATAAAATCTGTAATTCAGCATCTTGGTACAAAAGATGTTGCAAGGCTTAAAATCGGTATTGGGCCTCAGCCTAATATTCCTTCTGAAGTTTTTGTTCTCCAAAATTTTTCAAAAGAAGAACTTGATAATTTAAAGGGTGCACTTACGAAAGCTAAAGAAGGGATAGGATATTATTTTAAAGAGGGTATGGCTGCTGCGCAGAATAAATATAATTAGGTGCAAGGAGGGTTAGATGAATTTAGCAGAACAATTGGAGCAGGATGAAAAATACGAAGAAGCTTATGCCGAGTATAAAAAACAGATGGTGCAAAAGCCGGCTGATGTTGAACTTTTAACGAAACTGGGCCATCTTGCATTAATTCTGGAAAAAAAGGAAGACGCTAAAATTTATTATGCAAAGATTTTAGAAATTGACCCGCCTAATATACTGGCCCATGAGCAATTAATTGATATTTTTATGCATGAGGATAGATTTAAATATTATCTGCTCAGAGGAAACCTGCGTGCACTCCAGCAGCAGATGAGTCATGCAAAAAGTGATTTTAAAAAGGCTATTGACCACGCAAAAGACCCTCAGGAAGCTCTGCCGGCACGTTATTTATATGCAGGACTTTGTGAAGGACAGGGTCGGTTAAATGAAGCTATTGATGAATACTTAAGAATATCTGATTATGATGAGAAAAATCCTGTCGTATTTTTAAAGCTTGCCGAACTGTATGAAAAAACAGAAGGCCTTGTTGCTGCTATACAGACTCTGGAAAGGGGCAGAAGAGATAGAGGTTTTAAAGATTTTGAGGAAATTCTTGCAGGATATTATATAAGAAATTCTCAGCCGGAAAAAGCGTATGAACTTGCACAAAGCGAGCTTACAAAGGCAAGAGCCCTGTTTGATATGGGCAGAAATGACGCCGGTTATGAAATACTGATGGGAGTAAAAGATAAATATTCTAAGGAAAAGATTTTCCACTCATTGCTGGCACAGTATTATTTTCAGAAAGATATGTTTGAGGAAGCATTCAAGGAAATTGACGAGTATGAAAAAATTGATTCTAAATCTCCGTTAATCTATCAAATGCGGGCCTTAATTTACGAAAAGCAAGGTGATGCTTTTAATGAACATATTAACTGGGGCAAATATAACGTTATGAGAGGCGAAAAAGATGTTGCTTTAAATGAGTATCTTACAGCCTACCGGTTTAATGATAAAGATGTTGACTTAATTGAAACGATTGCGGCGCTTCTTGAGGCAGAGGGAGATAAGACAAAGGCAAGTGAATTTTATGAAAGACTTGCAGATGTTGATCCTAAGAATAGACTTGCTCTTGAGAAAATTGCAGAGTTTAGAGAATCAATCGGCGATAATTATGGTGCAATTGAGTATATGGAACGATTGAAAGAAATTGATCCGAGAAATCAGTTTTTACAAGATAATTATGAAAAAATAAAAAGTAGTGCAGAAAATGGCACCGGATTCTTGCAGTTCTTGAAGAAAATTTTTGGCAATAAGATGAGTGTATAAATGAAAACAGAGCTTCTTTCACCAGCTAAAGATAAAAAAACGGCATTTGCTGCAATAGATTGCGGTGCTGATGCCGTTTATATGGGTGCGGCAGCATTCGGTGCCAGAAAAAATGCCCCCAATTCTCTGGATGATATAAGAGATGTTGTTAATTATGCACATAAATTTCGGGTAAAGGTTTTTATTACTCTCAATACGATATTAACAGATAGTGAGCTTGATGAAGCTGTAACCCTTGCAGGAGAACTGGATAAAATAGGCGTTGATGCTCTTATTGTTCAGGATATGGGGCTTTTAGAGAAAATTAAGACCATAGGTATACCGGTGCATATAAGCACACAAGCTGATAACAGGGATTTAGAAAAAGTTTCATTTTTTAATAATTTAGGGGCGGCAAGGGTTGTTCTTGCACGTGAACTTTCGCTCAAGCAGATTAAAGAAATTCATGATGCCAATCCTAAATTAGAGCTGGAAGCATTTGTGCATGGTGCGTTGTGTGTATCCTACAGCGGTCAGTGCTATTTGAGCCAGTATATAGGCGGCCGTTCTGCAAATAGAGGGGAATGTGCCCAGCCATGCCGGAAAAAATATTCGGTAGAAACTGTAGACGGAAAAATTATTGCCAAAGATATTTATGCTTTATGCCTCAAGGATTTTAACGCATCAAACCGGCTTAAGGATATGATAGATGCCGGTGTTTATTCTTTTAAGATTGAAGGACGGCTCAAAGATTCTAATTATGTAAAAAATATAACTGCATATTACCGGCATGAGCTGGATAAATATTCTCAGAAAAGTTCTTCCGGAAGAAGTATTTATCCATTTAAACCTAATCCAGAGAAAAGTTTTAACCGCGGTTTTACTGATTATTTTCTTGAAAAACGCAAAGACTGTTTCAGCCTCAACTCTCCAAAATCCCGTGGTGAGTATATAGGAGTTAGCTCTGAGGTTAAAAATGGCTTTATTAAAATATGTACAGACAAAACAATACATCCGCAAGATGGTCTGACTGACGGTATTGACGGATTTTTAGTAAATAAAATTGAAAATAATTATGTTTATCCCAACAGACCGGTAAAATTTAAAGCAGGAGATATAATTTATAGAAATGTTGATGTTGAATTTGAAAAACAGGTCGCTCAAAAGGTAAAAAGACAAATAGGCGTTAATATAAATATTACAGATGTGCTTACTCTTGTAGATGAAGATGGAATTAAGGTTTCAATACCGATTACTGGAGGTGAAGCTGCAAAAAATCCAGAAAAGATGAAAGAAACCTTTGTAAAACAATTTTCTAAAACAGGGGAAAGCGATTTTTATATCGAAGATATAAAAATCGCCTCTGAATTGCCTTTCATGCCTGTAAGCCGGATAAATGAACTTAGGCGTTCTGCTTTTGATAAACTTATGCAGAAAAGACTTGAGGAGTATAAGCGCGAGGAACATAAGAACCTTGCCTATTGTCCTTATTATAAGTCACAAATAGATTATCGCGGAAACGTACATAATTTGTCTGCAAAAGATTTTTATAAAAAATGCGGTGCAGAGGTTTGTGAAATGTCACTAGAAACAGAGCTCCCTGAACATCCGGTAGAGCTAATGCGTACAAAGCATTGCATAAAATATGCTCTGGGCATGTGCAAATCTCCTGAAAAACTTGTTTTGAGAGATGAATACGGCAAGGTTTATCCGCTAAAGTTTGACTGCAAGAAATGTGAAATGTCTGTTCTCAATAACCTATGATGGATTCTCAGACTGCGCTGCAGCTTGTTTCTTTAACGCTTCCCATTCTTCAGGTTTTTCTATTGCTTCTATGTGTTTAAGAGCATTTTCTAAATCTTTCTTATCGCTCTCAAGCTGTTTTAGGTATTCTTCAGTTTGTTCCGGTGTTAATTGGGTTAAATCTACTCCAAACATTGGTATTGAATATTCTCTGTTCCATTGAGCCATGCTTAGCGGAACGGCTGAAGCTGGAGATGTTAATGTAATTCCCAATAATTCTTTGTATTTCCCAGGGTTGTTTCCGCCTATTGCAAGCTGAAAATCATTCTTTTTCCAGGTTGAAGGTTTGAACATTGATTTGAATTTTATAGATGAACATACTGATAATTCGTTTTCAAACCCTGCTTTTGCGGTTTTCATACCATCCAGTGAACGTCTTAGAGCATTAAGTTTTCTCGGGCTTGTTGTGCTTGAAATTTTAGCTTCTGTTTCTGCTATTTTTGTTTCCAAATCAGCAATTCTATTTGATAGTGTTTCAATTCCTGTCTTTAATTTTTCAGGGGTATTGTACTTGTTTCTTATATTAGCCTGAGTGTAATCATTTAATTCGCTTCTGTGGGCATCAGGTTTTCTTGCATAAGTTCTCATAGTGCTTTCTTTTGATTGAATTAAATTATTAAGGTCTTTATTATACTGTTTCTGTATTGCTTCCATTTCGCTCTTGAATGCGTCAAAACGTTTCTGAGCAATAGCATGACCGTTTATATCATATCCGCCGGAAGAATTTTGTGTGTAAGAAGACAACTGATCTGTATTCTTTGTGCTGGAATTTGTAGTTTTTAAATTATCAAATTCAGCTTTGGTTTTTATTCCGGACATAGAGCGCAGCTCTGTTAAGTTACTTTCAAGCATGGTTTTTTGTTCTTGTAATAAAGCTTTTTTAGCAGCATTGGTTTCTGTGCTTATTTTAGTATTAAGCTCTGTAATTTTATTATTTAGAGATGTTTCCATTTCCTGATACTGTTTCTTGTATCTGGTTTCCCAGTTATTAATATTATTCCATGCTGATGAAACTTTGCTTCCATATGCTTTACGGAAGCCGGCCAATCCTCCGCCTTTTGCTGCAATGAGAGCTTTATCTGCCTGCATAGCTTTACCAGTTGCCCTCAGAGCATTAACTGTCATGTCCCTGCTGAATTGTGAAGTAGTTTCAACAACTTTACCCCAGGCTCCGGTTCTTGGCTTCGCGAGTGTTGCAATTCTTGAAGTAGTGGAAGCTCCGGATGCTTTAGCCGCAGTGCTGAAAGATTTCCCCAGTCCCCTCATACCTGCTGCTGATGAGAGTCCTACCAGTGCTCCGGCACAGATTTCTTGACGAGCCTGTTCTTCCTCTTCTGCAGTTCTTGCTTTATTAAGTTTAGAAACCCCTTTTGCAACACCGACAACGCCGCTTCCAACGCCGTATGCTAACAGACCATAGCCTATTGCAGGTCCTACAACCGGTATAAATGTTGCACCGACTGCTGCTGCCGTTATTGCTATATTTTTAATACATTTTTTGAAGCTCCATTTGCCGTTTTCGTCATATCCGATGAAGCTTTTTCCCATGTTTTTCAATGTTTCGCCTGCACTTGCAGCCCAGCTTCCAAGTTTACCTAAAAAACTTTTCTCTTTTGCTTTTTTTGAAGCTTCTTTATCAATACTGCCATCAGCTTTTAGTTTTGGTCCTTCTAAAACAGCATTTTCTACAACAGTACTTCCATCTGTTTTTTTACCTTTTTTAATAGCATTAATTGTTTTATTTTGAGCATCAATTAATTCTTTTGTTTTTTCGATTTCTTTTGACTTTTCAGTTAAGAAAGCTCTGCTACTGCTATATTTTGCAAGTTCAGCTTCTTCCTTTTGCTTATATGCTTCATAGGAGTCTGTATTTGATGAAGAACCGGAGGAATAAGAAAACGGCATCATAGGAAATCCGAATGAAGAAAAGTTACCTGCCTGCATAAAGCCGGTATTTGAAAAATTTCTCCAGTCCCAGAGTGGCAGTTGTCCGTTAATTGTTCCAGACATATAAAACTCCTATAGTAATATCCCTTATTTATATAAAAATTTATATTAAACAAAAATTGTCTTTTTTTTAACAAATCTTTACAAAAAATATCAGCCACCATTCCTATCTTTTTGTTATAATCAATATATGAAGTGTGGTTTTGTAACAATATTAGGGCGTCCTAATGTTGGTAAATCTACTCTTTTGAATCAGATACTCGGTCAGAAGATTGTAATAACAACAGACAAGGCGCAAACAACAAGAAAACGTATAAAGGGAATTTTAACAGACGACAAGGGACAAATAATTTTTGTAGATACCCCGGGAGTTCACCGCCCTTTAAATAAGCTGGGTGAATTTTTGCTGGATGAAGCGAAGGTTGCTGTTCCTGATGCAGATTTAGTTCTATTTCTTGTTGATGGCTCAGAGCCTGCTGGAAAAGGGGATAAATGGATTGCTGAAAATATTCTTAAAAATACAAATATTCCTATAATACTTGTAATGAACAAAGTAGACAAAGTTAAAAATCAACAGACGATTGAAGAAAATTTGCTTTCATACAAGACCCTTTTTGATGAGAATGTACCGGTAATAAGAATTTCTGCAAAAACGGGGCGGAATAAAGATACGCTGCTCTCAAATATATTGAAAAAACTGCCTGATGGTGAAAAATTATACCCCGATGATATTGTTACAGAAGAGAGTATGCGATCAGTAACAGAAGAGATTATAAGAGAAAAAGTTTTGTTAAATACACAGGATGAAATCCCGCATTCTGTAGCGATAAAAGTTGAGAAGTATGAAGAAAGAGAAGATATTGATAGAATATTCGCAATAATTTATTGTGAACAAAAAAGTCAGAAAGGAATTCTGATAGGAAAAGGAGGAGCGCTTTTAAAGAAAATTGGTACAGAAGCCAGAATTGAGCTGGAAGCTATTACAGAAAAAAAGATTTATTTAAATCTGGAAGTTAAAGTAGAAAAAGATTGGAGAAAGAAGGATAATATCTTAAAAAATTTCGGATATAAATCTGACGGGGAATAGCAAAAAATTTTTTTATAGGTTTTATAGTAAATGTAAAGTGTGTGTAAGGAGAGGATGAATGAAAATTCAAACGATTGGTCAGGAATTAAGAACAAGCAACAAACAAAATTACAACAGACAGCCGGCATTTAGAAGAAACTGGTCGGAGCATGTTAGCTGGGGTGCAAATTATGTAAAAGAAACAGGCAAGACAAATTTTAAACTGTTTTCTTTTCCTGATGCAAAGGCAGTATTCGTAGAAGTGGCAGGTAAAGTCGCTTCACATCTGGGTAATATCAGAGAACGCGTTGTGCAGGTTGTTGCAACGGCAGGTGCTGCTTTTACAATTGATAAAGTTTTATCAAAAGATGGTGATTCAACTGTTTATCAAATGGAGCATAAAGGCGCTGGAGTTTATGAAATAAACGATGTCAAAGCAAAACCTGAAGACAAATACCGCTATGTAGTTGTTGATAAGAACAACAATGTTAATCTCGTAAAAGATCCTTATGCACGTAAACAAGAAGATATTCATGGCTGGAGTTCAATTTATAACAAAGATAACTATGAATGGAAAAATACCGATTGGCTAGAGGGTAAAGATTCCAGAAGAATAGTAAGAAAGCCAAACGAGCCGATGCGCGGACTTGATAAGCTTATTATTGATGAAATAAATATTCCTACTGTCAGTAAAGAAGGAACTTTTGCCGGTGCAAAAGCCCGCATAGATAAGATTGCTGAGCGCGGAGTTGCTACAGCAATTGAGATTATGCCTGTAGAGAATACATATTCAATGCAGTGGGGCTATGACGGCGTAGATAAATTTGCTGTAAATGAAAAACTTGGCGGGGCTGCAGGTTTAAAAGAGCTTATCGACTATGCTCACGGCAAAGGGCTTAATGTGATTATGGATATGGTTCCAAATCATATGGGACCTGATGGGGATTATCTGGCACAAACCGGCCCTTATGAAAAAGGTTCCGGACAATTTGGCGGAGAGTTTAATTATGAAGGACGAAATAACCGTTATGTAAGGGACTGGATGGCTAATGCAGCTCTCTGGTGGGCAAATGAGTTTAAAGTAGATGGTCTTCGTCTTGATATGACAAAACTTTGTGGTTCTGATTATCTCTTAAAACAGGTTGTAACAGAGGTAAATGAACATAATCCTAATGTCTTTACTATTGCAGAAGATGGACGTGAAAATAAAGAGTCTGTAACAAGATATGAAGACAGCAGAGTCAGCCATAAAGACGAATTGGACTTTATAGATACTCAGGTAGATTTTATATCAGAAAGAGGCTGGTACTCTACGCCGGGAAATATTGGCTTTGATAGTGAATGGGATTTTAGATTTATGAATACTATGAAAAATGCTATTATTTCTTCCGGTGTTAACCTTTTAGATGATTTGGATAATAAAATTAAGGATTCCAGACACCGTGTAAAATATGTGATGAGTCATGACGAAATTGGCAATTGGGATGGTACAAGATTAATTCCTAAAATTTTGGTTAGCCATTTAGGTTTGTATGATAAAACCAATGGTAATTCAGATGCTCAAAAAGGACAGAATGCTGCCAGATTAGGTCAGCAATTAGCTGAACTTATTGTATCAAAAGATTTTGGTGAAATGAGTGATGCAAAACTTACTGAATATGAGAAAAATATTGGTTTGAATACTTTTATACCAAAAGATGCGCTTATTGATGCATTCAAAACGGCTATTGCAAAACAAAAACTTGCTCAAGGTACTGTACTTACAACACCAGGACCTAAAATGTATTTTCAGGGTGATGATGAAGCGGATTTATCTTACTTCAAATTCTTCAGAGAATTTTCGGATGAAAGAGCAGTAAGAGCAAAATCTGATGATTTGAAAAATGGCATAGTTGCACAAAAAGGTTATGATACTCTTGTTGAAATTGCACGTCCGGATTCTATGCTGGGAAGGGTTAAGCCTGAAGGCCTTTTCAAAGATACACAAGAACAAATGGTTAAATTTAATAAAGATTTGAAGGCTTTAATTGACCGGATGCCTGTATTAACTAAAGGTAGTCTGATTAATACATATAAAGATCATAATCATAATGTTCATGTACATCAGCTTAAGCTGGACAATGAAGAAGTTCTTGTTATAAAGAATTTTGGTCAGGGCTTCCACGATAAGAACTATGAATACTATGGCTTCCCTCAGAACAGCAGATGGGAAGAAATATTCAATAGTGATAATTCGCTATACGGGGGCTCAGGTTATTCTAATTCAGGCAGAAAAGACATTGATAACTTTAACCAGCGCTTATCGCTTGCACCGAACAGCTTCCTTATTTTGAAAAAAGTAAATTAATTCCAAAATGGCTACGATTTATATAAATCGTAGCCATTTACTTTTGTATTGTTCGTGTTAACATAATTACAAAGGACAAAAAGATGACATATTATTTTATTGCAAAACATCATCATACTCATACAAACCCGAAAGGGCTTGGAGTTTTGATGCTTCTCTGAAATTAACTCCTAAAAACGGCTCTTTCGGGATATAAGAGAGGTTAGTAAAGAGTACGAAAAGGAGAATTTAAAAAATGTCATTAGTCAATATAATTTCAGCAGTAGGAAACAACTCAAGTGTTTATCCCTTGATTGTCCGTGACTGTGGTATTGAAGTTCCTACCAAAATAGCCATGACTTACAACCAAAATTTGAAAGACTCAAAGCAGATGGCAAATAATGCTTTGAGAGAACGTTTGATAGATGAGTACGGCACATCTATTGTCTGGCTTGGCGGTATACCTTTAATGAATGCTGTTGCTGATTGGGGAATAAAAAAACTCGGTTATGATCCAAAGGTAAATGTTAGTTTGCTGAAAGAAAATGGAAAACAGGGACTTAAATACAATATAGAAAAATTTAAAAATCTTGCACCTGATGAAGTAAAATCAATGGAGAAGGTTTTGAAAAATAAATCTACTTATCAGAAACTTCTTGCAGGTAAGTTTGTTTTATCTACAGCAATCCCGATTGCAATTATGGGGTATTACCTTCCAAAATTTAATTTTGCACTGACTGACAAACTGCGTAAAAAGCAGGAAGCTGTAAAACCGATTGTTCAAGATACTCTAATAGCAGCAAAAAGATTTGAAACGGGAGAAAACCCTTCATTTAAAGGTCTGTCATCGACTCTTGCAAATATGTCAACAGTAAATAAGATGGCAATTACTGATGGCGGGCTGACTGTTGGAAGGGTAGGAACCGCCAGAAATAAGTATGAAAAAATGGAAAACGGGTTCAAGATGTCAATGATGATGTTTTTAAACTTTATTGCTCCTATATGGATAGCAAAAGGGCTCGACAATCTTTCCGGAAAATTGTTCAATACAAATGTTAATCTTGATCCTATGCTTCTTGCTGACAAACAGTTTGTAAAGGAAATAAAGGATGGAAGTCTGCAAATCCCAGAAAGTAATTATATTGAATACCTTGATAAAAATCCTGATTCAAAAATTTCTAAATTATGTGAAAAATATTGCGGAGTGAAGTATTTAAAAAACAGAGTGAGAGATCCGAGAGAATTTGTAGATGAGAAAAAGATTGGAAAGTTTTTAGATGAGCTGAGAAAGTTTTCCAAAGAAGCAGCTGCCTCAGGTAATGTTGATAAGTATGCCAAAAAAGCTTTAAAAGTAAAATCGGCAAATATTCTTGCTAATGTTGGTATAAGCAGCTTCCTGCTTGCAGCAGTATTACCGAAAGTAACATTTATCTTGAGAAAGAAAGTTACAGGTTCCGATGCTGAACCGGGACTAATGGCGTAACAGGTTAATTCCTGCTTTAAAGTAGTTTTTAAATTCTGAAAAGCTTCTTAATGAGAGAAGTGTTTTTAGAATAAATTTCGGACGCAGATAAAAACGTCTTACTGCGAGTTTGTGAAGTTCAAAAATTCTTTCTTTGCTAAGCTCATGTGACTTAACAACCGGTGCGTAATAAGCACTTTTGAAATCCATATTCCCTTCAGCCAAACGATTAAGCATTGCATATGCAAAAAACTTTGTTCCCGGAAGAGGTGTGGCAGTGTAAAAACTTATAAAATTACTATCAAGTTCGATTGCAAATTTAATCGTTTCTTCAACAGTTTCCTCCGTTTCCCACGGAAGCCCGATAACAAAATAATTATAAATCTTTATCTTGTTCTTTTTTAAAATTTTTACAGTATTTCTAATATCGTCAAGCGTAATTTTCTTACCAATATTGTCAAGCATTTTCTGTGAACCGCTTTCCACCCCTATACTTACCAGTCTGCATCCTGATTTGTACATAATAGCGGCCATTTCATCATCCATTGTATCGGCTCGAGTATTTGACGACCACGTGATTTTTAGTCCGCTTTCAATAATTTTGTTGCAAAGATTGAGGGTCCATTCCCTGTTAAAGTTAAAAATATCAGACCAGAAAAGGAAGTTCCTGATATTATATTTTTCAACACATTCTTTGATTTCTGCAATAATGTTTTCAGCAGATCGAACTCTAACTTTTGGACCTGAAACCGGTGTTGCAAGACAGAAAAAGCAATGGAAAGGACAGCCGCGTGCAACCTTAATTACAGCCTGAACTTTGCCATTATCAGGACGGGTATAAATTGAGTTATTAACCAGATGCCTTGCAGGAAAAGGAAGTGAATCAAGATTTTCTATAAAAGGGCGTTTTTCTGTTTTTTCAGCCTGAAAATTCTCGCGATAGCAAATTCCTAAAATTTCATTATTGGGAACCCCGTTTAAAATGTCACGTAAAGTAAATTCAGCTTCTCCGATAATAACATAATCAAGAAAAGTGTTTTCATATATTGCATTAGCATTGTAAGTTAAAAACGGCGCGCCTTTAACAATTGTGCAAAGTCCTGGCAAAGCTTCTTTAGCTTTTCTAACCCAGTCCATATCAGAAATAAAAGTCGGCGTTGCAATGTTTACAACCAGAAAATGCGGTTGGAACTCTTTAAGTTCTTTTATAAAATCACCACCCTGACTGTAATCTTTAATTTTAGCTTCAAATCCGCAGGATTCAGCGATTGCTGCAAGATACATTAAATCCGTAGGCGGAAGCGGTGGAATTACAAGTAAATCTTCCGTAGGCTGCTGGCATCTGTCCTCGCGGTTTAAAACCGGTGAAGGCGGGTAAATAAGAAATACTTTACCTTTATTACCCATTAACCCTTTCCTTTACTCTTGATGCAATAATTGATGCGGTAATTAAGCACGCTGCACCAATGAAGAAAGTATATTCCCAGTGGTAGTTTACGCCTCCTATTACATTGTAGCTGCATCTGTTAATAATCCATGAAACCAGAGTACATACAAAAACTTGCGGACCTGCTATAAAGATGTTGAATATTCCCATAACAGAACCTTCTGTACCCGGTTTGATATACTCAGAAAGCATTGCAAAAGGCAAGGCACAAATACTTGCCCAGCCTATACCTGAAATCGCCATAAGAAGAGCAACCAGTTTTACATTTGTTGTAAACAATGCCATTCCAAGAAAAGCTAATGCCATTGAAAGCATTGAAATAATATGAACTTTTTTGTTGCCGTATTTTACAGACAAAACTCCGATAGGAATTGCAACAATGAAACATACAAGATTGAATATAGCAAAACATATTGATGAAAAATTTGTTCCGGCAAGAACGGCAGAATCGTAGCTTGATTTGACTATTTCTGATACGTCAGAAAGATCCGGTACTCCAAATACAGTATGTACACAGTATTGTGTAAAATAAATCATCATACACATATTACCAATCCAGGTAAAGAACTGCATCCAGCAAATTTTTCCTACTTCCGGAGAGAGAGCAAAAAATTCTTTTAAAGATTTAATGAAATCGAATTTTTCAGCCTGAGCACCTTCTTTTGGCTGATATCTGCGTTCTTTAATAGCCATACAAGTCCACAGCATACCCAGTGAGAAAGCTAATGCAGCCATAATAAATTGTGCGTTGATAGACATCTGATAATTAAAAGCCCATTTTAAAAATGGTGCAGTACCTGCTGCTACAACCGAACCTAAGCCGATTGCAAGACTTATGTATGAGTTTGCAATCGAGTGTTGTTCCGGAGGAACAACATCCGGTACAAGAGCTCTATAAGGTCCTTGTGCAATATTAACACAGGCATCAAGAATCCAAATCATAACTGCTGCAAAAAATAAAGCAGCTAAATCCGGAAGTTTAATATGCAGTGTGGAAGCAATAAAGTTAGTAATAAGCTCAGAATTTGGAAGTGCCCATAAAGCTATAGCAGATAGAAGTGCGCCGCCTAAAAGGTATGGGCGTCTTCTTCCGAAAGGAGAAGTTGTTTTATCGCTCAATGCACCAATTAAGGGCTGAACAACCATTCCTGTAAACGGTCCTGCAAGCCAGATTAAACCGAATAAAAATGGAGAAGCTCCTAAGTCTTCTGTTACCGGTCCTGATAGGATAATTCGCATCTGCCATGCAAATTGCAGACCAAAAAATCCAAGTGCAAAACTTAGAAATTTTGCAGTATTAAACTTTTTTAAAGCGTTTTCTTCCATGTTATCTCTCCCACACATCTGTATTATAAGTTTACAAGTAACAGAAACTATCGTCAATACATTTTGATTATTTTATCTATCCCTGATTTAGCAGTATTGAACAGTTCAATCATTCTTTCAAATTCATATGGTTCACCTTCGGAAGTTGTTTGAAAATCAACAATTTTTCCGCTTGCAGTAAGTACTACATTAGAGTCAACCTGTGCGTGAGAGTCTTCTGTATAATTCAAATCCAGTTTTATTTCTCCATCAACAATGCCTATTGAAATAGCTGCAATCGGTTCAATAATAGGGTTTTCTTGTAAATCACCGGATTCTAGGAGTTTGTTGACAGCATCTCTTAGAGCAAGGAATCCTCCGCAAATACTTGCCGTTCTTGTGCCGCCGTCAGCCTGAATAACATCAGCATCAATAGTGATTGTCATCTTTGACATTTTTTCTAAATCGACACAGGCTCTCAGGCTTCTGCCAATAAGTCTTTGGATTTCTTGAGTTCGTCCGGATAATTTTTCTCGTTCTCTTTTACAGCGTGTGTTTGTTGATGCTGGAAGAAGGGAGTATTCTGCAGTTACCCAGCCTCTGTTGTCTTCTTCATCCATCCATTTAGGTTTCTTAAGCTCAACAGATGCTGTCACTATAACTTTTGTATCACCAAATTCTACAAGAACTGAACCTAGGGCGTGTTTTGTAAAACTATGGGTGAATTTAATTTCTCTAAGCTGGTTATTTTCTCTTCCATCTAATCTCATAAAATACTCCTCCTTGAGCTCTATTATATAATAAAAGACCCTCTTTTTATAGAGGGTCTTTTTATTTTTATTTAAGTTTTTCTTTGTCTTTATCATCTGTACCAGTTGCTGTGGTGCTGTTTCCGCCGGTTGTACCTCCTGTTGTTGTTCCTGCTGTATTACCTTGCCCATTTGGACTACCGAGTCCAGGTAAATCGGTTGTTTTTCCGCCTTCACCTTCACCGCCAAGGGCTGCAGCTGCACCTTCGGCAAGAGCTTCCCCGACTTCTTCAGGGTCTTCCATATCTTCAGGCATTTCAATTTCAAGTTCTTCAACACCGCTCATCCAGCCGTCATAGTTTTCAATTGATTCTCCATAAATATCATTAGTCAAAGAATTTACATCCTGAGTATCACGCCTCATATCGATTTCAGTACCGACGTCACCAGCCCATTGGAACTGCTGAGTAGCACCTATACCACTTTGTACTGCGCCTGCTGCGCCCATTGCTGCAAATCCCCAGGCCCATGCTGTAAATATACCGCCGGATGCAGCAAATTTACCTGCTTGAAGTCCTGCCTTTGTACCGGATGCTGCATTTAAGGTTTGTGCTCCGGCTTCGACGTAACACATTGTTCTTGTTGATTCATCAAAACTTTCTGCATAATCAGTAAGTCCTTCAACTTCGCCTACTGTAGCAGCTGCGTTGTCGTATCCTTCCTGATATGTACCCATTTCATCATATATATCACCGGCTACTTCTGTTGTTTCTTCCTGTGTTTCACTTATTCCAACGCCAAGTTCCTGCATAATTGGAACAAGTTCCTGTAATAATTCTTTTTCATCATCAGTTAATGTTTCACCAGCCTCGACTTTTTCCATTAAAGCATCATATGTTGCTTTATATGTATCAAATTCGGATTTTTGTTCTTCAATTTCATCATTTGCATCTTCATTAGCCATTTGGGCTTCATCAGAAAGTTCAGTAAGCTCATCTCCCATAGTGCTCATATCATCTTGAGCAGTATATAAAGCACTTTGAGCATTTGTCATTTCATCCTGTAAGTCATCGCAAGCTTCTTTTTGCTCTTTGTTAGGTTTTTTGGCGGTATATGCTGTACCTGTAGCCAATGCTAAAGGGGCTGTGATAATCCAGCCGACATTTTTGCTAGCAACTTTATCGCTGGCGTTTTTTGCAGCTTCCTCAGTTGTTTTTGTAGCAGCTTCTTCTGCAGCCTTAGTAGCAGCTTCACCTGTTAAACCTTCCGCAGCTTTTTTCCCGGCTTCTTCTGCAGCAGCCTTTGTTGCAGCTGATGTAGCTGCTTTTTCTCCAACTTTTTTAGCAGTATTTTTTATAAGTCCCCCGGCAACTCCCTGAGCCACGCTATTGGCAACTCCTGAACCTATAGTGCTTCCAAGTGCTCCAGCAACTCCTGCAGCTGCGTCCAGTCCTGTTCTTACATATTGCCCGCCTTGTTTGCCGTCATAACCTGTTTTATCTTCGGCTTGATTTCTGCCGTTATTTTTTGCTGTAGAGAAATCATCGTCTTCAATTTCATATGCATTCTCATCATCCAATGCAGTGGCGTGCCAGTTATTAAGCTCACCATTCCACGTCTGTGTAATTTCACCCATATCTTTGGCTGAAATCCCCATCGTGTTGTTGCCGTAATTATAATTGTACCAGCATTTGTAAGCGTATGCTTGTGAGTTTAGTGCATTGCTTAAATTAAACGAATCTTGAATTGCCATAATCCCTCCAAAATATTGTTCTTTTAATATTAATTACGGCATATCTTTACTAAAACTTTAGGGTGATAATCAAAATTGTTACAAAACTTTACACTAAAACTTCTTTTTCGTTTTTATATGTAACATAACCAGGCGGTGCAGCAGGTGGTTTTCTAAGATTTTTGGCTTTTGTATATATTATACCTACCTTAGAAGGAAGAGATGCTGAAGAATATTGACGTGCAAGTTTACAGCATTCAAATAAAACTTCTTCTTCCGGTTCTCTGCCCATTGTCTTTAAAAGTACATGAGAGCCGGCGCAAAGTCTTGCGTGAAACCAATAATCCTCGTCTTTTGCAAGCTTTGATATAATATAATCATTCTGTCTGTTATTTCTGCCTACATAAACATCAAATCCTTTTATTTCATATTTCATTAGTGCAGATTGTTCCTGTTTTTTAGGTTTAATTTCATCAATACCCAGCTCTGCTTTTACATCTTCAAAATCTTTAATTTCAACTGCATTATTAATACTGTACAAAATATTTTCAAGGTAATCCTTTTCCATATTTAAGTTTTCGAGCATTTCTTTCGACTTTTCTTTAGTCATTTTTGATTTTGTATAGAGTTTAAAATATCTTTGAGCGTTTTCATTTAGAGTTTTAATCGGGTCAAGCTCAATTATAATATTTTGATTATTTATATAATCAAATATTTCAATACTTTTCTGAAAATCACATTTGCGGTATAAATTTGCTGTTAACAGCTCTCCATATAATTTATATTTTTCGGTATTATCCCGTTTTTTTAATAGTAAAGAAATTTTATCTATAGAGTTTTTTACTTTTTTTAACTTTGGTTGGACAATTGCAGTTAATCGAGTTTGTTCATTTTTTAAATTTATTGCTTGCTGTATTTCTGTGTAATAGTTATCAATAATTTCATTAACAGATTTATTCTGTTCGGTAGAGATTAGTGACTCGTGCGGAATTGAAGGAGCTGTTGGCGGGGAAATATATTTTAAACCGCCTTGCAGTTCTCTGTATCTGCTTTTTTCAGAACCGACATTGTGAGCACATCCGATAATAATTGAGGTGGTTCTATCGTAAAGAATTACATTTGAGTGTTTGCCCATAAGCTCAATGCATAAGCATAAAGAACGTTCCTGTGAAAGTTCATCCATTGTTTCAAAGTGCAGTTCTAATATTCTTTCGTTTTCAATGACCCTTGCATCAGATATTCTGCATCCTTCAAGATATTTTCTTAAAAGCATACAAAACATAGGCGGATGCTTAGGTGTTCTAAGTGAACGCTTTTCCTCATTTACCACTGCCATAAAGCAGGTATGATACATTTGCGGATAAATATTAATGTAAAGTTTTCTGCTTTCTCCGTTATTGCGCATAGAAAAAACAAAGTCGCGTCTTGTAGGCTGTTGAATTTTCTGTAATCTGGCACCTATAAAAAAGTCAATATTTTCATCAAAAAAAGCTTTAAGGGTAAGACAGTCAAAGTTTAGCATTATCTGCCCCCGTAGTATTGATTATTATAATTTGTTTTTGACTGCGGGTAACTAGTATACACCCTGTTTCTAGTTGTGTAATTTGATTGAGCCTGCCAGTACGGTATCTGCCTTTGTGACTGCGAACGAGCTCTGCTTCTCTGGTAAGACTGCATCTGCATAGTTCTATATGCTGCAGCATTAATAGATGCAGCGTAAGCAGATGTTGAAATTAAAAGTAAAACTATTAGAATAAGTTTTTTCATACTCCTAAAGCTACCATATCAGGATGTTCAATTACAGTGCGTACATAATTGTAGTAATCATTTTTAAAGCCGTATTTTTCTATCTTTTTAAGGAGTTCTTCTTTTGTGATGAAACCTTGATTAAATGCGATTTCTTCAAGGCAGGAAATCTTAACACCTTTATTCAGCTCCATTGTCTGAACAAACAGGCTTGCTTGAAGCATAGAGTCGTGAGTTCCGGTATCAAGCCATGCAAAACCTCTGCCAAGAATTTCGACGTTCAGTTCGCCTAGTTCAAGATACATCTTGTTTAAGTCAGTAATTTCTAACTCTCCTCTTTGAGATGGTTTTAGAAGTTTTGCAAAATCACATACTTTGTTGTCGTAGAAATATAAACCTGTTACCGCATAATTTGATTTTGGATTAGCAGGTTTCTCTTCCAATGAAATTGCTTTATTATTTCTATCAAACTCTACAACGCCGAATCTTTCCGGATCTTTAACAGTGTATCCGAAAACAGTTGCTCCGTTTTTCTTTTTCAGAGCATCTTTCATAATTGTTGAGAAACCTTGACCGTGGAATATATTATCCCCCAGAATTAGCGCAACATCATCACCTGCAATAAAGTCTTCTGCTATTATGAAAGCGTCTGCTATACCTCTTTGCACATACTGGATTCTATATTGAAGGTTAATCCCGTATTGAGAACCATCCCCGAGAAGTTTTATAAAGTTATCATAATCAGATTCATTAGTGATAATAAGAATGTCCTTTATGCCGGCAAGCATAAGAGTCGATAGCGGGTAATAAATCATCGGCTTATCATAAATAGGAAGCAAAATTTTAGATATCGGCTGTGATGCCGGATATAATCTCGTTCCTGCTCCTCCTGCTAAAACAATCCCTTTCATAATGGCAAATCCTTATCCTTTTCTAAATGTTTTCATTTCTGCTTCAATACAAACGCGATCCATCAGACAAGGAGGCGGTATATGAAGCGCTTGTTTCTTCTTGCTGTTTATAAGTACAACATACGGAACATAGGTTCCTCCAAATTCATACATAAGACTGCGTCCGTATTTCGTTGTGGAATCTACTTTAAAAAATGAGTATTGTCCGTCATATATTTTTGAAAGCTTATTATATGTTGGTGAAAACATTACACAGTATTTACATTTTGGAGAGAACATGTACAAAAATATATTATCTCCTTTTGCAATTGCATTTTCAACCTCTCCAGCATATACCGGAATTGTTAGTAATAAAAATAATAACAAACACTTCTTAAACATATTAAAGATGATAGCATTATAGAATGCTATTTTCAATAGGTAAAAATATTTACCAGAGTTTATGTTGACAAATATTATCTAATCATTAAATTTAATGTATGACTAAAGATTACTATAAAATTTTAGACATAACGGAGTTTAGTACATCAGAAGAAATCAAGAGCGCATACAGAAAATTAGCTCGCAGGTGGCATCCTGATGTTGCAGGAAGTTCTGCAGAGGTAATAGCTAAATTTAAAGAAATTAATGAAGCGTATGAAATTCTATCTGATAGTGTCAAAAAGGCTGATTACGATAAGGCTAGAAAATTTTATAATTATGGTACTCAGAATAGAAGTGCAAAATCTTCTTACGATAAAACATCTACAAATCCAGCTTACAAAGAAACATATACAGCTAAAAAAGAAGAAAAGAAAACTTCTTTCTGGGAAGAAATATTTGCTTCTAAAAAAGAAGACGATAAATCTCCTAAAAAAGGCGAGGATATTTATTCAGATGTTGAGATATCAGTTTTTGAGGCAGTAAGCAGGACAACAAAGATTATTAACATGCTGCAAACACAAATTTGTCCGAAATGCGGCGGAAGAAAATTTGTTAACGGCTCTGTATGTTCTTGCTGTAAAGGTAAGGGTGAAACTTCTACTTACAAGAGATTTAATGTAAAAATTCCGGCTGGAATTAAAGATAAGTCAAAAATAAGGCTTGCGGAAGAAGGTGAAAGGGGACAAAACGGGGGCAGAAACGGTGATTTGTATCTCACAATTCATATAAGAGAACCAAAAGGTTACAAGACAGACGGCTTAAATATTCTGAAAACTATTCAGATTGCACCGTACGAGGCTGTATTGGGAGGAGAAGTTACAGTGGCTACGCTGGTTGGTAATGTTGCTTTAAAGATTTCGCCAAATACCAGAAACGGACAGAAAATACGTTTATCCGGATGCGGAATTGAGCAAAATAATAAAGTTGGTGATATGATAGTAACTGTGGAAATTCAAATTCCGCAGAATTCATCAGAGGAAGAAATAGAACTGTATAAAAAGCTGCGTGAATTAGGGGGCGGAAAAAGGGTATTTTAAGGGAAATATGAAAGTAAGAGTAAGAGAAATTTTTGCATCAATACAAGGGGAAGGACCTTATATAGGGTATAAACAATTATTTATAAGATTATGCTCCTGCAATCTGCATTGCAAATACTGTGATACAGAGTTCGATATTCAAAATTCAAAAGAGTATTCAAAAGAAGAATTGCTCAGGATTGTTAATGAAAATTTAGATTGCCATTCCGTGTCATTTACAGGCGGTGAACCTCTTCTCAGCATAGATTTTTTGAAAGATTTTCTGCCCCTGTGCAAACTGCCTGTTTATCTGGAAACAAACGGTACTTTGTATGAAAATCTTGAACAAGTTATAAAATATGTTGATTATATTTCTGCTGATATAAAACTTTCAAGCTGCACAGGTCTAAATGCTTTGTGGGATAAACACGAAAAGTTTTTTGAAATCGCATCAGGTAAGAAACTCTTTGCAAAAATGGTTTTTGATAATTCAATAACTGATGAAGAAATCGAAAAAGCATCTCTGCTTTGCAATAAGTATAATATTGAATTGATTTTGCAGCCTAAAATGAATGGAAATATTCCTGCTGTAAATTCTGCTTTTATGGAACAAACGCTCGATAAATGTCTTGCATTTTATAAACATGTTCGATTAATACCTCAGGTGCATAAATTTATTGATGTACAATAGCATTCGGCTGCTAAGCTAAATAATCTAAAATGGCACCGCCAATCTCTTCGTTTGGATCAAATGGAGGGGGTAAATATATTGGATTGGCAGATTTATTATTTACGTGCGCAGCTCCTACAGATTGTGCGATAGAATTTCTTATCAGCATTGCAACAAGCGGTCCAAACGCATCAGGAATTTTTGTTTTTCTATAAATTCCTGCAAGAAATGTCTGTACATTCGGTGAGGTTGTATTATTATATTTTGATAATGTAGGGTAAAGCTCTGCTACTTCTTTATTCCCTTCATCAAGCATTAAATTTAATTCATATAAGTCCTCAATAACCTCTTCTTCCGTTGCAGGATTTTCAAGAGAATTTTTAATCTCTTCAATACTGCGTCTGCGCGGAAGATTAATTACGCAATAATTCCTATATTGATTTGGATACGATACACTCATAGAAGGAATTATATATTAAAAAAATAAAAAGTACAAAGCACCTGCGGCAAGTGCAGGAACATAAGGAAGGTACATTCTGCTTTCAGTTTTTTTAATCCCTTTTAGTATCGAAAACGCAAGCCATAATCCTAATACCGCCATAACGGCAAATGTGTAATAGTTTTGTACGGCAGTTTCAAAAATCAGAATGGAAAGAGTAAATAGTACTCCTAAAATACAAGTTTTTTTATTGTTATTTTTATACTGATTATAGAAAAAAACAGGCAGAATAAAAAACATTGAAGCAATAAGAGCAGAAAAAAGTACAAATTGTATATTTTTGCCAAAAATTGCACCTAGAGCTCCGGCAACATAAGTATCAGCTTCGCCCATTGCTCTTGTACCAGCAAAAAGATAACCGGAACGTGCTATTAATTCAAGAATAATTACTCCTATAAGCAGACCGATTATCGAATCAAACACTCCTGTTTTTCCATAAACAAGAAAATTGAATATAATTCCGCTTATGCCCATTGCAATTGCAAGATTACAATCAACAAGTTTTTCTTTGATGTCTGTGCCTGTCATTATAATAAGGCAGGATATCCAAAAGATAACAAATAACGCTATAATGCTTAGTCCAAATTTCAGGAATGTAAGACCAAACAGGATCATTGTTATAAGTTCAACAACAGGGTATTGAATGCTGATTTTTTCCTTGCAAAAATAACATTTTCCTCGTAGCAAAATATAAGAAAGAACCGGAATGTTATGCCACCATAAAAGTTTATTATTACATTTAGGGCATTTTGACGGCGGAAAAACAATACTTTCATTTGAAAGGGTTCTTAGAATAACTACATTGAAGAAACTTCCGAAGCAAAGTCCCAAAATACAAACCCAAAATAATATATAATATTGTAAGTCAACCATCTCAAACCTCTGCGGTATTATCAGCAATCATCTTGTATAAAAGGCTAAATGCTTTTTTTAGTTTTCTAGAAACCTGCATTTGCGTCAGTCCCAGTTTATCCGCAATTTCTTTCTGGTTTAAGTCGCCGTAATAATAAAGTTTTACAAGATACTGTGACTCTTCAGGAAGCTTGTCTATTACATCTCTTAGAATAATTTTTGTATCCTCAAGATCTCTGTACTCATCATAGTTATCATTTGCCAGAATTTCTTCATAACCGAGATTATCAGCGTCTGCAGTATAAAGATCTTCAAGTGAAAGAGTAGATTTTCTTCTATCAGCCTGAAGAGCAAAATCAATCGCTCTTGGAGAAACCTTTAATGCTTCAGCTACGTCATCGTTTGTTAGTTCATTTAATTCATCAAATGTTAATGCTCTGGTAAAAGAATTGATACGATATGTAAGTTCTTGTATATGTCTGGGAACGCGTATTGTATTAAGTTTATCTCTGAGATAATGTTTCATTTCTCCAATAATTAAGTATCCTGCATAGATTTTGAAATTATCATTAACATCTTGAGAATAACTGTCAATTGCTTTAAGAAGTCCTATAGAACCTGCCTGAATCATATCATCAATAGGGTCATAAGAACGTCTGGCAATTGTTTTAGCGATGCGTTTAATTACAGGAAGCATTCTGGTAACAATTAAGGCTTTTGCTTTTGCTTTTTTATATTTATCAGAAGCCGAGTGGTATTCTTTAAGCCACTCTGAGATTAATTCATACGTTCTGTACTCATTGCTTTTTTTAGGCAAAATCCTTCTCCACTTCGTATAACGTATAATAGCATGAGAATGACGTATTATCAATTTCTAATTAGATTTTTTTATTTGATTTTCCAGTGCTTCAAGTTCACGTTTAACAGCAGCGCTATATGCTTGCTTTAAATCATCAACAATCTTCATTGTTTCTTCAAGCTTTGTTTTTATAGTTTCAATTGTGACGTGTTCCTTTAAGTCCAGCTTAGAAGCGAGAACCTTTGCTTCTTGGGTACAGATATAGCCTTCATTGTATTGATTTTTTGATTTTTGTAAGATTTCAATGCTGTCATTACGTCCGTCGTTCAAAATAGTTCTGATATTGTCAGAGAAAGTTTTAGCGAAGTCTATATTTTTCTTAGTAGGACTTTTAGCAGCTTCTTTAGCCAGCTCAAATCCTTTTTGCATTGTTTCATTATATTTTATTTTCGAACTAAATGTTGTATTGTTTGTGATTGGGTTAACTTTCATTTTACACATATCCTTTCTTTATATTACAAATAAAAAATCAAGTTTATTAGAAAATCTGCAATCAGCATATACACTGTTGACAGTACAGCTGCTTTAGTAGTGGATTCACCGACATCTTTTGCTCCGCCTTTTGTTTCATACCCTTGTGTTGCGCAGACAAGTGCAATAAGCACTCCAAAAACGAATCCCTTTAGCAGACTTATATAAATATCTCTGGCACTCAGCCATAACCAGACCGAGTTTATATACCTTGCAGGATGAAGATGAATTGTTGCGTTTGAAACCAGAAGTCCTCCAGTAATTCCGACTAATTCTGCGATAAGCACCACCATTGGGACAGTAATAGCAGCTGCAAGTATTCTTGGCGCAAAATAGTATCCGACAGGTTCTACCTTCAATGTTTTTATGGCGTCTACCTGTGATGTAACCTGCATATTTGCAATTTCCGCAGAAATTGCAGTTCCCGCTCTGGCGCCGATTGCAAGAGCAACGAAGCCCGGCGCAATTTCTCTTATCATAACAACTGCAATAGAGCCTCCGACATATGCTTCAGCACCGGACATTAAAAATTGCTTGGAAACCTGAATTGCTATAACTGCTGCAGAAACAAATGCAATTACAAGGGATATAAGCAGTGAATCATAACTTATAGCAGCTGCCTGAGCGAGTACATGGCTTACTCTTGACCGTCCTGTTACAAGGTAGTAAATACTCTTATATAAATTATTTACACATTTTCCGAAAAAACTAATCATAAACCGGCATGCACCATTCTTTATACTTTTCGACTTTACCTCTCACTACATCAAAGTAAAGAGATTGAATCTGTTTTGTAATTGCGCCAACCTTTTCATTACTTACTTCCCTGTGGTCAATGCTTTCAACAGGAACAATCTGGGCTCCAGTGCCGCAGCAGAAAACTTCATCAGCCGCGTAAAGTTCAGTTCTGTCAATAGGTCTTTCTTTAACAGGAATTCCGAGTTCTCTTGCAAGTTCTATTACAGTATTCCTTGTAACTCCGACGAGAATATCATCTGTAGTACTTGATGTAACAAGAGTTCCGTTCATTACAAGAAATATGTTCATAGCAGAGCCTTCTGTAACCTGACCTGACTCAGAGAGAACAACAGCATCATCAAAGCCGGCTTCGTGTGCATCAGTTTTAATAAGCGCAGAGTTAGCATAAGCTCCGCTTACTTTTGCTCTTGGAGGTATCGCATTATCAGAAGTTCTTCTCCAGCTTGAAACGCAAAGTTTTAACGCACCGTCAAAATAATCTCCGAATGGAGTTGTGAAGATTAAAAACGAGTCTTCGTTGTCAGTCAGCGTCGGGCCGACCTTTTGAGAAGATTTATAAAGCGTCGGGCGTATGTAAACATCGGTTTGATAAGCATTTTTGCGGAGTAAATCTCTTGTAATTTGTGCATACTCTTCTAATGTGTACGGACTTTTCATCCACATAACTTTTGCACTTCTGAGAAGTCTTTCGTAATGTTCTTTAACCCTGAAAGCATACAGCTGGTTTTCATCTTTATTATAGTAAGCTCTTATCCCTTCAAAAACAGAGGTCCCGTAGAGAAAAGCATGTGTCCTGACAGGTATTACCGCTTTATCAGCCTCTACATATTCCCCGTTCATAAAAACATATTCTGCCATTAAACCTCCTGTTTTCTTTATTTTACTACAAGTATGAATTAGGAAATGTTTGTTGTTACATTTTGTAACGCAAAAAGCAATTTTTATTATTTTAGAGTTTTTATATAAGTATAGTGTGGAGGTATTTTATGTTTGAAGTGAATAACGGAGTTGCTAAGATTGATGGTTCAAGGGGTAAATACGATGGGGGTAAATACGAAAGTAAAGTATCAGATCCATCGGTTAGATATGGACGCAACGCTGTTGAGAACTATTATACATATGTAGAACATCCTATTGTTACAGATAAAATGACACCTGCACCTATTCTGGATTTCGGGCTTAATCCGGATGCAGCAGAAAAAAATGCTGATAAACTGGAAAGATTTTTGAAAGAAAACGATGAGTATTTGAAAGCACTTCCGCCGCTGGAGTTTGAATACCGTTATATGCCGGTAATGCCTAAAGGTCAGGTCGATAAAAAAGCTGTTCTGGGTGCAGCTTATGAAGAAATGGGGCAAACAAAAGAAATGAGCGTAGAGGAGATGGATCATAGATTTGCACCGGACGAGAATTTTACATCCAGAGCTCTTGATATTAATAAAGATGGAAAAATTGATATCGCAGAATACAGCACAAGTATCCTTGCAGCAGATATGCTTAGCAAATCAAGTACTCCTAATCCGGCAAATATTGATGGAACAATAAATAAAAACGGATTTAATGCAGTTCTTGCATATACACAGAAAAGTAAAGCCGAAGCCGCTGCAAAGTTATATTCAAATATTTATAATACCTATAATCTTGGCGAAGCAAAGAATGATTTTAAAGCAGACTAAGCTATTTCTTTAATCCATCCTTCAGGAGCTTCGATACGCCCCATTTGTATTCCTGTGAGAGTATCATACAATTTTTGTGTAATCGGGCCCATTTTATCCATACCAGACGGGAATAGGATTTCCTTTCCGTGGTCGACAACTTTTCCAACAGGAGAAAGTACTGCAGCAGTTCCGCATAAAGCGCATTCTGCAAAATCTTTTACTTCACTAAATGGAATTTCTCTTTCTTCTGCTTTCAATCCAAGATAATGTTCTGCAACATACATTAATGAACGTCTTGTTATAGACGGCAATATAGTATTTGATTTTGGTGTAACGACCTTGTTATCTTTGGTTACGAAAATAATATTAGCACCTCCGGTTTCTTCAACCTTAGTTCTGGTAGCAGAATCAAGATACATGTTTTCGTTGTACCCCTGTTTATGAGCATCAACGATAGCATGAAGGCTCATTGCATAGTTTAAACCGGCTTTGATATGCCCTGTTCCGTGAGGAGCAGCCCTGTCAAAGTCAGGTACTCTAAGCGCAATAGGTTTTGCCCCGCCTTTAAAATAAGGTCCTACCGGCGATGTAAAAATTCTGAATTGGAATTCATCAGCAGGTTTAACACCCATTACAGGATTAATTCCGAACATATAAGGTCTTATGTATAAAGATGCTCCGGAACCGTATGGAGGAACGTAATCAATATTCTTTTTAACTGTTTCAACAACCGCGTCAACAAATCTGTCTTCAGGAAAAACAGCCATTTCTAAATATCTGCAGGTGTCAGCCATTCTTTTTGCATTCAAATCCGGACGGAAGCAGACAACTTTTCCGTTTTCTGTTCTATATGCTTTCATCCCCTCAAAACAAGTCTGAGCGTATTGTAAAACGCAAGCACATTCGTTCATTGTAATATTTTCATCTGTTGTAATTGTGCCTTCGTCCCATTTGCCGTCTTTAAAATTAGCGACAAAACGATAATCTGTTTTCATATATCCGAAACCAAGATTAGCCCAGTCAATATTTTTCTTTTCAAGTGTATTCATTGCAGCCTTCCTCCTAAATTCTTTTTTATTATACTATAAAATTTTTGATGAAGAAACACGGGTAAAAACATTAAAAAAACTATAAACATAACATTTTGTGTAAAATGTTATATTATGATTCGTTACCAATTAAATTATAGCATACCTTTTATATCTTGTGAACCCCTATAAAATTTTTTATTAAAAAAATGTAAACTTTGCTATGAGAGATTTTACACAAAATTTTACATAACATTTTACACAAAATGTTATCCCAACGTAGATTAATTTTTTGAAAAAAGGATTAGTCGAACGGGAAATAAAAGCATAGCTGCGTATTTTCGCAACCAGATATAAAATCTCTAAACGACGACGAAAACATTCTAATACGTTACTTTTAGTTTGGAGTAGGTAATTGGCTGCGCTTATAGCCATTACCTTTTTCTTAAAAAGTCACCCCAAATCCTCTTACTTTGAGGGAGCAAAATCAAAAAGGTATCAAATAATGAGTATATCATTCAGCGGACTATCATCCGGCATAGACACATCATCCTGGGTAGAATCACTTGTCGCATTGCGTCAGGCGAAAGTTACTAAGCTTGAAGAAGAAAAAGAATCTGTTGTGTCTATTCAAGATGTTTTGAGCAATATAAAAAGTTTCTTTACATCATTCCGTTCTACGATAGAGAAAGTCACTGATGCAAAATTTGGTATCGCTTCAATGGACTTATTTGCCCAGAATCTTGCGACGAGTTCGGATATAAATGTTGTGACCGGCACTGCAACAACAGAAGCAGAGGAGGCAACTTACAATATACAGGTTGACAAGCTTGCATCAAGCACCGAGGCTGCAAGCAACCAGAATTTTACGACAACCGTGATAGAAACCGCAACAGCGACTCTTGGTACTAAGCTTTCTGATATTGGGGTAAAAACAGGACAAATAGGAGTTACTTCTAATGGAAATCAATATAAAATTTCCATAACAGAAGAAGATACGATAAAATCTTTAATAGATAAATTACAGGCTGTCGGTGTAGATGCTAATTATAACGAAAAGACAGGTATTTTCAGTGCTAATATTGATGCAAGTGATATAGATGACAGCATAAGTAATACCGGAATAGTAGATGCTTTTCATCTGAGTGACAGTGTCGGCGGTTATGGCAGCGGAAAGCTTGAAACATCGGACACAGATACCCTTGTAACGACAGCCACCGGAAGCACAAAATTAAGGATGCTCGGGGTTGAAGCCGGTACATTAACAATGGAGGCTAATGGGGCAGAATACTCCTTCCAGGTAACTGATAAAACCACTATACAAGAATTTGTTGATGCAATGAAGAGTGTGAATATTGATGCATCTTTTAATAACGGGGTGCTGTCAATTGTGGATGCAGAGATTACTGACGAAGGTACGACAAATATTATTTCAGCCTTAGGGCTTGAAACAAAGGTTAATCAGAATACTCAGACAAGCGGCGGCTTGAGTTATACAGAAGTCAAAACAGCAGGTTTGAACGATAAGATTACCGAGTTTATTTCAGGCAGCAGCGGAGTTGTAAATGTATATGATAAAACGGGAGTGCAGCTCGGCAGTGTAACAATTAGTGATAGCACAACTTTTGAAGGGTTCTTTGACCGTCTTGAGGACTATGGTATTAAAGGACGCCTTGAAGATGGTGTAATTTCTTTTAGTTCTGCAGATGGAAATTATTTAACCGGCGGATTAATGGACAAACTCGGTGTAGGAGTTGTTACAACAACAATAACAACGACGTCTGGAAGCGGAGTATCTTCCGGCGGTTCGGTAAGCTATGATACTGTAAAAGACGAAACAACAACGGATTATACAACAACAACGACTACAACGACTTCAACAAGCACATCCGGCATGGGGATGACTTCTGATACAACAATTGATTACAGCACAGTAAGGCTGGAGGAAACAATTGTAACATACGAAACTGTAATTACGACAACAACTCTTACAACGCTTACAAGCGGCGGCAGTGACGGCAAAATAATTGAAACAACTGTTCTGTATTCAACAATTAATGCACTTTCTACAACAACAGTTGTAACAACAATCGGTACGGTAACAACGACTACTACAACAACAGTTACTCAATCTCTTGGAACGCGTGCGTTTGTAAACGGCATAACAAGAATTGATGTTTCTGCTTATCAGGCTTTGTCTTCAGTAAATGTTGGCAATAATAATTTATCTGCCGGCACGTATGCAATAAATTCCGCGGCGGATTTGCAAAAACTTGCAGAATTGACTAACAACGGTAAGGTTACTTCTGCAAACACTTTTATATTAGGTGCCGATATAGATTTGAGCGGGGTAGAAAACTGGACTCCAATAGGTAATAGTTACAATTCCCGTTTTCAAGGTGTATTTAATGGAAACGGATATGAAATTCAAAACCTTAAGCTTACATCTTCCTCTTATGTTGGAAATGAAATCCAGAATGGACCTACTGATGGTTATGCAGTCGGTTTATTCGGGTATTTGTATGGCGAGGTTAAAAATCTGGGAGTTTCAAATGTCAATATAAGCTCCAGAGCTGATTATGTCGGTGGACTTGCCGGATATCTGGGTGATAATATAACGCTTAATAACTGTTATGTAACAGGCAGTGTGACAAGAACAAATGATTATGCTGATGCATACAATACAATAGCTTATTCTGCAACCGGCGGGTTAGTTGGTTATATGGCTCAACGTTCAATTGTGAAAGCTTCTCACGCTGACGTTTCTTTGACTGCAAATAACACTATGAGCGTTATAGGTACACTTGCAGGTGTAATGGGAGATTACTCTACAATAGAAAACTCATACGCAAAGGGCAGCATCACTGGTGGTAAGTATACTGGCGGCCTTGTCGGAAGTGTTTATAGCAGCAGCATAACAATAAAATCAAGCTTTACAAATGTAACTTTAGCTGGTAATAATACGATGGGCGGTATTCTCGGAAGTGCATATAACTCAAATTTAATGATATCGAATACTCAGTCAGGAGGTTTGATAAAAAATAATACTTCTAATGCAACTTATATTACAGCTGGAGGTATTGTCGGTCTGGTTACAGTTGAGAATTCAAGAACCGTAAGCATTTTAAATTGTACAACAAATGCTTCAATAAATATATCAACCACATCTGGTTACCAAGTATACACCGGTGGTATAATTGCTAGTAGTAGTAGTAGTAGTAGTAGTAGTAGTAGTAGTAGTAGTAGTAGTAGCATTGTAAGCTGCGCTGTCAAGGGAACAATCGGCGTCACGGTAGACAGCTCTTCTGGTAGTTTAAAAATTTATGCAGGCGGGGTTTACGGCTACAATTCAATATATTCTTCAGGTACTGCTGCCATCTCTCATACCAATGTAACTGCAGATGTATCAGCGAATGTTAAATCGTCTTCCAGCGGAACAAGCGTGTATGCCGGAGGCTTATGGGGATTTAACTACTCTCGCAGTAGTAGTAGTAGTAGTAGTAGTAGTAGTAGTAGTAGTAGCGGCGCGATAACC
>UNSK01000022.1 GCA_900552525.1 Candidatus Gastranaerophilales bacterium
ATGATTACGTATACAGTACTAGTAGTAGTAGTAGTAGTAGTAGTAGTAGTAGCGGCGCGATAACCGCTACGTCAACAATCGGTACTGCATACGCAGGAGGACTCTGGGGATACAGGAATGGCTACAGTAGTAGTAGTAGTAGTAGTAGTAGCGGCGCAATCACCGCAAACGGCGCAAATGGTTACGCCGGCGGAATTATAGCTTATGCATACAATGGACAATATGATATTCAAAAAAGTTATGCAACCGGGGATATCTACGGTAGTAAATATTCTGGCGGGATTATAGGGTATACTTATTATGGATATGCAACAATAACTTCTTGCTACACATCTGGTACAATTAGTGGAGGCGCAGGTAGTATAACTGGTGGTATAATCGCTAGTAGTAGTAGTAGTAGTAGTAGTAGTAGTAGTAGTAGTAGTAGTATAGTCAATTCATACGTTTTGGGATATTCACCTGATATAACAGGTATTTTTATCGGCTCCAGCGGTGTTACAAGCACCAAAGTTACTGGAGGGGCTTATAACGCCAACTTTAACATGGTTGGTAAAAATATTATCGGAAATAACACCGGAACTTTTGAAAATGTTAATACTTGCGGTACTGATACGCCATTTGTTAATTCATATGCAAATCTTTCTGGCGTAGGTTCATCTTCTAAATCAGAAGCTAATACTGAAATTATCAAAATAGTTTCAATTGACGTAAATACAAGCACAGTGTTTGAAACCTCGACAGCTATTGATGTAAAAACAGAAACAATAAAATCAACAGCAACTATCACAAGCACGAGCAGTGAAATCCAATATAAATATACAACAATTTCCGGCGAGTTCATGAATGCAATAACTCGTATTGATACTGTAAACATGACTTCTCTCAGTGATATAAAAGCCCTAAATGGAGCTCTAGAGAGCGGAACGTACGCAATACGTACAACAGAGGATTTGAAATTACTCCAAAACTGGTCTAACTTTGGATTTTTGACCGGAAATTATTATTTTGTTCTTGGTGATAACATAAACCTGATGAATCAGTCTTGGACTCCTATTGCATATTCAAATTCTTCCCGTCTCAATGCAACTTTTGATGGAAACGGGTACGAAATTTCTAATTTAAGTATCAAAGGCTCTTATGAAAATGCGGGTTTGTTCGGGATGATTACTGAAGTAAAAAATCTGGGGCTCAGAAATGTTATTGTTAACAATACAAATTCCAACGGAAACACCGGTGCAATTGCAGGTAATTGTACTAATGTAACGAATTGTTATGTAACAGGTAGTGGAAGTGTAACAGGATGTTTTAACACAGGAGGCCTTGTTGGTGTCGGTGAAAAAATGACATCTTGCTATTCAGATATTAATGTAATAGGAAATGGTACTCATGTTGTCACCGCTACCGGTGGATTAATGGGTTCTATCTATTCCGGTGCAACAATTGCTTACTGCTACACAACAGGAAACGTTACTGCAAAAATCGGTAATGTTGGATTGTTTATTGGAGACGAGCTTTTGGCTATTAAGAGCAGCTATGCTACAGGCACTTTAACTAAAGATGGAACCGTTGTAAATGGATTTTTCATAGATATGCACGATAGTAGTGTTCTTACATCTCTCAAATATAGTTCTTTCTACAAAAATACTTCTGGAAAATATGTGTTCAATGGTTCTAACCTTTCCTCCATGCCTTACAACTACAATACAAAACAGGATATTGTTGATGTAAGAGCTCCTTATAAAGTTCTTTTTAGCACCACATATACGGCTTCGGGGACAGACGGTTCAATTGTTACTACGAATATTACAACTAAAACCGAAACAATTGTAGAAACTCAAACCCTTCCTGTTACATCTTCTGTTGCTATGACTGCTGAAACAACTTTCTCGCAGTTGGGCATGACTTCTGATAACGAAACTATTTCCGGTGTATACAATGGCAAAGCCTTTACACTGACGATTACATCAGCTGATACGGTCGGAGATATTGCCTCGGCACTAGGTGATTACGGAATTACTGCAACGGTAAGAGGCGGAAGAATTTATATTAATGATTCCGAAAATGCATATATCACAAATATTTCTTCGGCTGTAAAAAATGCTCTTGGTATTACTGCGTCTATGGGTAATGGCTCTTCTTACACTGTGACAACTCATACAACAGTTACTACCAATACCATTGCCAGCCAAACTACAATTCACGTAACTTCAACAGTCCAAATGAGTGAAGAAACAAAATTCTCCGAAATTGGCATGAATTCCGATAACGAATATATTAAAGGAAGCTATAACGGGAAGAATTTCTCTATTGCTGTGACACGCTCAGATACAGTAGGCGACATTATTGAAGCACTTGCTGATTACGGAATAAATGCGTCTGTAAGAGGCGGAAAAATTTATATTAACGAATCAGAAAACGCTTACATAACGAGTTTTTCAAATGGTATTAAAAATGCACTTGCTATTAGTGCATCCGGCGGAAGCGGTTCTACATATACTATTACGACAATTAAAACCTATGCAAATACTGCTCCGACAAATAATGTACTTGGAAAGGTAACTGTGACTTCTGCTGTAACAAGAGATACTGCGCTTTCTTATTTGGGCGTTACAACCGGCGAGTACAATATCTGGAACAACGGTGTTAAGTATACTGCACTAATTTCTTCTGATGAAACGGTCGGGTCTTTGCTTGATACACTGGCGCAGTTTGGTATACAGGCAAGTATTGTTAATAACGGAAATACTTCAACCATTAGACTTACAGGAAACGGTAATGCTTATGTTGCAAAATCCGCATCTATAAATAATGCTTCAAATGTTGTTGATGTTTTATTCCCTTCTGCAAATAAGACAACAACTTACAATTACAATGGCAATTTGCAGATTTACAGCACTGTAACAACGCACACAACAGCAACAGAAGACACTCTACTCAGCGAGTTTGATACCCCGTGGGGTAATACAACTTTAAAAAATGCCGGAATACTTGCTCTTGAGGTTAACGGAGAGTCAAGAAATATTACTATTACTGAAAATGATACTTTCGGAACTCTGATTGATAAATTACAGGAGGCAGGTGCTGAGGCTGCACTCATTGGCGGACGTTTATACATAAGCAGTGCAAACAATCTTTCTATTAACACTGCCGCATCAACTTCTGCACTGGTTAATCCTAATGCAGCTATAAAGCTTACGAAAACTGCTTCTCTTGATGATTTTACAGCAAGCGATTCGGCTGTCGTAGAAACAGAAACGATTATAGAAGAACATACCGGTTCTGCTGCTTCTTATGCAAATTTAGACACAAAACTCGGGCTTCTGAATATTTCAAGCGGAACTATTTCTATTTATAAAAACGGGGTGAAAGCTACTATTAATGTAAATGAAGATCAAACTTTCAGTGATTTGAGAGCACAAATCTCCGCTAAATTCTCTGATGTTGATTTGAGCTTTGAGGATGGATATCTTGTGCTTAAATCTTCTGATAAGAATGCAGAACTCGATTTTGGCTCTACAACTGATACTTCTAACTTCCTTGCAATTACGGGACTTAAAAAAGATAAAGATGACAAAACCCGTGTTACAAGTGCAAGACAGCTTTATTGCGTAAATGCAGATTCAAAAGTCACAGAAGCTGGACTGTTTAAAAAAGGCGATGTTACTGCAGGTACTTTCTTTGTTGGTGATCAGAAATTTACAATCGATGAAAATACAACAATTTCAGACATAATTTCTATGATTAATTCAAGCGAAGATTCTAATGCCACTGCATACTGGGATAGTATTAATGCTCAGCTTGTAATAAAATCAAGAACCACCGGTGCTGCTCTTATTAATATAGAAGCTGGAACAAGTAATTTTACTGATATTCTCGGGTTTACACAATCTGAATGGAATGCTGACGGAACGCTTAAATCTACCAAGCTTAAAGTAGATTCACAAACACTTGGCTCCAATGCAGAGTTTAGAATTAACGGAACTTTATTCACCGCTACTTCTAACACAATCGGAAGTGATATATCAAGAATTAAAGGTGTTACTATAGATTTAAAAGGGCTGACTGAAGGTTCGGCTGTAACTCTGACTGTAGAAAGGGATAAGGAATCTCTTGCATCCGCAATTTCTGATGTAGTTGATTCTTACAATGAACTTATGACAAACGTTGATAAAGAGCTTGCGGTAGACGGTTCTCTGCACAGTGAATCAATGCTTAAACTTATTAGAAATAGGCTGAGAAGTATTATGACAAGTTCTGATGCAGGTGCGGCTGTCTTTAGAAACCTAAACCAGATTGGTATTACAACTGACAAGGCGTCAGCAGGAAGTATAAGTACCAGCAATATTACAAAACTAACTTTTGATAAAGATAAATTCTTTGATGCTCTTAAGGCTGATGAGGATGCTGTTAAAGCTTTGATTATCGGCGGTACTGATAATACCGGTATATTTACAAAAGTTGAAGAACTTTTAGAAGATGCACTTAGAAGTGTTTCCGGTTATTTTGACTCAACTGCCAATAGTCTTCAAAATAAAGCAAAACGAATTGATAAGAAAATCGCTGCAGAAAATACTGCTATTGAAAAATACAAAGCAAGATTAGAAAATAAATTTAATTCAATGGATATGTTAATCGGGCAAATGCAAAATCAATACAGCTCATTTTTGGGTTCATAAAAAAGGCGGTTTGGAAATTTTCCAAACCGCCTTTACTTCTAGTTAATTATATCTCCGTAACCCTCAGGATTATTCAACAAATCATAATTAATCTCATTTTCGTTATCAGCGATTGCGGCCGCGACAACAGCATCGGAAGTTACGTTGAGAAGTGTTCTCATCATATCTGTAATTCTTTCGATAGTAAATAAGAACGCAAACCCTGCAACAAGCTGTTCAGGGCTTAAGCCCATACCATTCAGTACAAGTGCAATTGTGATTAAACCGGCTCCCGGTATGCCTGCACAGGTTGAAGATGCGATAATTGCAAGCAGAGCAATTTGAACAACAAGGAACGGAGTGAGTGCTACGCCGTAAGCCTGTGTTAAGAAGATTACCGCAATTACCTGAAGCATTGCAGTTCCGTCCATATTAAGCGTTGCTCCAAGAGGAAGAACAAAGCTTGAGACTTTATGTGAAATACCTCTTTTTTCACAACATGCAATTGTTAAAGGCAGTGTTGCAGAAGAACTTGCAGTGCCGAAAGCTACCATCATTGCTTCAGCCATTGCTGCATAAAGCATTAATACCGGAACTTTAGAAAATATTTTTAAAAAGATTGGATATACTATAAAGAACTGTATTGCAAAACCGAGAGCAAGAACACCAAGATATTTTGAAATACTCATAAATATATCTATGCCGAAAGATGAAACAGCAACAGCTGTAAGTGCGAATACGCCGGGTGCAGCGAAGCACATAATCCAGTCGGTAATTTTCATTGTAGCTGCGAAAATTGACTCAAAGAAACCTACAAACGGCCTGTTAATATCGCCTACTTTTGCAAGTGCTATAGAAAACATAACAGCAAAAACGATTATAGGAACCATATCACCGCTGGCTATTGAAGCAAGAGGGTTTTTCGGAATAAATCCTAAGAAAATATTAAGCAGATTACCTTTTTGTGCTTCGATTGTAGCTGCAACCTGAGCCTGAATATCAGCAGCCGTATCAATATTTATATAATGTGCTGCGCCCAGTCCGGGTTTAAGCAGTAATGCAAGTGCAGCACCAATTGTTACTGCTGCGACAGTAATAATTGTATAGTAGAAAATCATTTTTGTTCCCAGTTTCCCGAGCTGTTTGCTGTCGCCTATACTTGTAATTCCGATTACTATTGCCGAAATTACAAGCGGAATAACTACCATTTGGATTAGTCTTATAAATACCTGTCCGATAAAAGTTAGAGTTGTCATAATAACCGGACTTGGTTCCTTATGAAGCCAAATTCCGACAAGAACACCCAGAACAAGACCGGCAAAAATATGCCAGTTTCTCTTTAAGCCTAGCCCAAGTGCAATTAACACTTGCATGTGAAATTTCATATATAAATCCTCTCATATACTTATATAACTAGTCTATTGTACAATTATTTGAAGCAAATGTAAAGATTTAGTTACCTAAAATACTTTCTCCGGAAATCTTTTCCCCTTTTATAACATAACGTGCTGTTTCTGTTTTCATAAGATGGTTATCAACCAGAGAAAAAGATTCAAGGCTTAGTGTATTGATACCCGAAAAAGTATTATCAGAAAGTCTGAGGGTTATGGTATCCGTAAGCATTTTGTTATCGTATGGAGCTTTTTTAGAAAACACAATCAAGTTTCCTTCAACAGTTTTTAGTGAAACTTCTGCGTGCGCTCCGCTGAAAGGATTTGACAAAGTGACTTTATCTCCTGCACGCGAAAGAGTCCAAAAATCTATGCTTTGCGGTTTGAAAGTGCCGTAGCTGTTTGTATCTTCAAGTTTTGCCGTTACTCTCCAGCTGCCAAAAAACGCTTTTGGAATGTCGTTTACAGATACTCCAGCCTTAAGTGTAAAGTCCTCTGCTGTGACAACTGCACCAGTTAATAATATTAATAATAAAATAAAAAGTTTTTTCATAGATTTATTATACCACTTATTTTTATGTTATCCTATTATTATATTTACACGAGCGAGGGATTATTATGACAGAAACTAAGATTAAAATTGATGATTTGCCGACTGTTTATGATGCGAAATCAACAGAAGAAAAGATGTATAAATTTTGGGAAGACGGCGGATATTTTAGAGCAGATGCTCATTCCAACAAACCTCCATTTACCATAGTCATTCCTCCTCCGAATGTAACAGGTGTTCTCCATATGGGACACGCGTTGGACGGAACTTTGCAGGATATTTTAACCCGCTACCACAGAATGAGCGGCTACGAAGCTTTATGGCTTCCGGGAACTGACCATGCCGGTATTGCAACTCAGGCAGTTGTGGAAAAAGAACTTAGAAAAGAAGGTTTAAGCCGCCACGATATAGGAAGAGAAGAGTTTCTAAAACGTACCTGGAAATGGGCAAATGAACATAAGTCAGCTATCCTGAACCAGTTTAGACGTTTAGGTGCGTCTTTTGACCGTTCAAGAGAAAGATTTACTTTTGATGAAGGCTGTTCTGAAGCTGTAAAAGAAGTTTTTGTAACACTTTATAATAAAGGTTTAATTTATAAAGGTGCGTATATTGTAAACTGGTGTCCTCGCTGTCAGAGCGCTATTTCTGATATTGAAACTGAATACGAAACAGAACAAGGGCATCTATGGGAAATTTCTTACCCGCTCGTTGGTGAAGCCGGTGCAATCATTGTTGCTACAACAAGACCGGAAACTATTTTCGGCGACGTTGCTATTGCAGTTCACCCTTCTGATAAAAAATATTCTGAATTAATCGGAAAAACTGTTATGATTCCGCTTTCAGGCAGACAAATTCCTATTATTGCAGATGAATATGTAGATAAATCTTTTGGTACAGGTGCAGTTAAGATTACTCCTGCACATGACCCTAATGACTATGAAGTAGGCAAACGCCATAACTTTAAGCCAATCTGGGTTATTGATGAAGAAGGCAAGATGAAAGCCTGTGCAGAAGTTCCGCCTGATTATCAAGGTCTTGACAGATACGAAGCGCGTAAGAAAGTTGTTGATATGTTGAGCTACAATAACTTCCTTCTGCGTGTAAAAGATCACGAACATAACGTTGGTAAATGCCAGAGATGCAACACGACAATTGAACCGCTTCTTTCTGAACAATGGTTTGTAAAAATGGAACCTCTTGCAAAAGAAGCAATTGCAGCCGTAAAAGACGGCAGAATTACTTTTATTCCTGAAAGATGGGAAAAGAATTACTTAGGCTGGATGGAAAATATAAGAGATTGGTGTATCTCAAGACAATTATGGTGGGGACATCAGATACCTGCTTATTACCACAAAGAAACCGGAGAAATGGTTGTTGCTAAAGAAAATCCTGATCCTGAAAATTATGTACAGGATACTGACTGTCTGGATACGTGGTTCTCATCAGGTTTGTGGCCGTTCTCTACAATGGGTTTCCCTAACTCTGAAACAGATGATTTCAAAAAATTCTATCCGACATCAGTTCTTGTAACGGGCTTTGATATTATTTTCTTCTGGGTTGCAAGAATGATTACAATGGGATTGGAATTTACTGGTAAAGCTCCATTCTCAAAAGTTTATATTCACGGTTTAATACGTGATGAAAAAGGCCAGAAAATGTCAAAATCAAAGGGAAATACTATTGACCCTGTTCAAATTATTGATAAATACGGCTGCGATGCCTTGAGATTTACAATGACATCTCTGTGTACATACGGAGGGCAGGATATCAAGGTTTCTGACGAAAGATTTGAGTACGGCAGAAACTTTGCTAACAAACTCTGGAATGCTTCAAGGTTTGTACTTATGAATCTGGATGGAGTTGATAATAAACCGATTGACAGAGAAAAATTAACTCTTGTTGATAAGTGGATTTTAAACCAGCTTAATGAAACTGCAAAGACTGTTAATCAGTATATGAAAGAGTATAGAATAGGTGAAATTGCTCATGAATTGTATGACTTCTTTAGAAGCGAATACTGCGACTGGTATGTTGAAATTGCAAAAATTCAGCTTCAGGACGCAGATTTGAAGAGAAATACACAACGTGTTTTAAGATACGTTCTTGATATGTCACTTAGAATGCTTCATCCGATTATGCCTCATATAACAGAAAATGTTTGGGGCTTAATTCCGGGAGAAAAAGAAACAAGTGCATTGATAATTGCTAAGTATCCGGTTTATGAAGAAGCTATGAGCTTCCCTAAAGAAGCTGAGGAAATGAAGCTTGTGTTTGAAACAATTACATCACTGAGAAACGTAAGACAGAGTTTCAATATTCCAACTTCTGCAACTGTTGATGTAGAAATAAGGGCAGAGGGTAAAGAAAAAGAAATCTTTACTGAAATTGAAGCATATATCCGCAGACTTGCTAAAGTTAATAATATAACTTATGCGGAAATGAATGCGCCAACCCCTCCAAAATCTGCTGCGGCAGTAGTTTCTGCTTCAAAACTTGTAGTTCCGCTTGCTGATTTGATAGATCTGGATGCAGAGATTAAACGTCAGGAAAAGAAACTTGAAAAATTAACAAATGAAAAGAACTCTTTAGAAGGCAGAATGAAGAACGAGAAGTTTGTAGCAAATGCGCCAAAAGAACTTGTTGAACAAACAAATGCTCGTATTGCCGAAATATCTGCACAGCAAGATGTTATAAAGGATTTGATAGATTCATTGAAGTAGCTTGTAGTGTAGAAATTGAGGTAGGCCTTTAGCAATACTTCTAGTCGGGGGTTGTAATGGAATGCTGACCGACTGTTTGACTACGTACGTAGTACCCTACTTGCATAAGTATAAATATATGCTATAATATGTATATAAAGTAACGATGTAATGTTTTCGACAGGAAACAACAATTTGCAATGAAAAAATTTAATATTTTACAATGTAAGGGCGCTGCTTATTTTAGCGGTGCGGGCGTTGTTGCATTACATTGCTGCTTTTGTAGACTATTACAATAAAGCAGGACGTAGCAGTGGCAATATCATTCAGCGGATTAGCATCCGGATTAGATACTTCTTCTTGGGTTGAATCGCTTGTAGCATTGAAGCAGGCGAAAATTGATACGCTGGAAGAACAAAAAGAAACGGTACTCTTATCACGCGAAACATTGAATAATATAAAATCATTTTTCAATTCTTTCCGCTCTGTAATAGAGAAGGTAACGGATGCGAAGTACGGTGTAGCGTCTATGGATATTTTTGCCCAGAAACTTGCGACATCATCTGATTTAAATATCCTGACAGCGAGTGCAACAACAGAAGCTGAGGAGGCTGAATATAATGTTCTTGTGGATAATCTTGCGACCAGTACCGAGGCTGTAAGCGGATTGAAAGTTTTAAATACAATTATTGAAACAGCAACGGCAGTCGGCAATACCAAACTTGTTGATTTGGGGATTAAAGTTGGTGAAATTGGTATTGATAATAACGGTATATATAATATTATCCAGATTGAAAAGAACGACACAATAGAGAGTTTTATAGCGAAACTTCATAACATCGGAGTTGATGCCACCTATAATTCAAAGACTGGAATATTTGGCATAAACCTTGATGACGGCAGTATTGATGATACTTTAACCATACATGATGACGGAAGCGTGGGAACAGGCATTCTTGATATATTTAATCTTCATGAAAAAGGCGGTTATGAAAGTACTTATTTGCAAACTTCGACATCTGAAACAATTGTAAATGCCGCAACAAGTTCGACAAAACTTTCAGAGCTAGGAAGTATTAAGGCCGGTAATATTCAGGTAAAGGCAAATGGTACAAGTTATAATCTTTCAATCGATGGCAATACGACCCTCGGGGGGCTTGTAAGCAGTCTTAATTCACTTGGAGTTGATGCAAAACTTGCAAGTAATGGTGTTTTAACAATAAATGATGCAGAAATTGTTGACAGCGGAAATACCGGCATAATTACTGCTCTTGGCCTTGAAACGGATATTAATTCTAAAACCCAGACAGCATCGGGGTTAAAGACGGTTGTTGTGACGACGACTGATGCTGCAGCAACAGGTGCAACAAAACTCTCAGAGCTAGGCAGTATTAAGTCCGGCAATATTCAAGTTAAGGCAAACGGCGCACTTTATACTATTGCAATATCAGGTTCAACTACATTGCAGGGCTTGATAGATGCATTGAGTGCAAAAGGTGTTGATGCTTCCTTATCATCTGACGGGGTATTTACTGTAAAGAACGCAGAGATTATAGATAGCGGAAACACAGGCTTGATATCAGCTTTAGGACTTCAGGTTGACGTAAATTCAAAAACACAAAGTTCAATTGATTTGCGTACAGTTGTTACAACGACAACACAGTCAGCTGCAACAGGTTCAACAAAATTATCACAGCTTGGTTTAATTAAAAACGGCAATATGCTGGTTAAGGCGAATAATACGACTTATACAATTGCGATTAACACATCTACAACATTACAGGGATTAATAGATGCTCTAAAGGCAAAAGGTATAAGTGCTGAACTTTCCGGTGACGGAACTTTAACAATCAATGATGCCGAGATTATTGATAATAATACAGGAATCATAAACGCTCTTGGTCTGGAAAAAGAAGTAAGCTCTAAAACACAGACAGCAAATAATCTGAGTTATAAGAGTGTTATTACAACATCTTCAGAGGCGACTTCTTCAACGAAACTTGGTGATTTAAGTGTGTGGTCTAAAATTAGTACAAGTCCGGTTCTTACAGCTAAAAATACATCCGGCGGAACTACTTCAATCACTCTTACATCTACAATGACTATTGGCGATGTTGTAACAAAATTAAACTCGGCCGGCTTGAGTGCAGCGTTCAGTTCGAGCGGAGTTCTTGCTGTAACAGGCGGTGAAGTAAGCGGAAATGCTGCAGAAGCTCTTGGTATAAAGAGCGGCTCTGAGAATACGAGCGGAGTCTGGGCAAATGGAAATACTTTGTTCACACAGGGTGTAAATTATGCGGTTGCATCAAATACTCTCGGTGAATTAGGCATTAGTACAACAAAGCCTTCAAGCGGGTATGCTCTTGCTGTATATAATTCTTCAAATGCTCTAGTGAAAGAAATCAGTGTAAGTTCATCAACAAGAATTGATGATATTTTTTCAGCATTAAGCCAATATGGTATAACAGGTACAATAGATGAAGGCAAAATAACTCTTAAATCGAGCAACGGAAACTATGTCAAGGGCAGTGTTGCAGATGCTATGGGAATTTCAACCATAACATCCGTTATTGTCAGCAGTACAAATGCGTCCTCAACTTCTTCCATTAAGTATACAGTAACTCAGGTTGTGAGCGGAACTACGACTTTTGCACAGGCAGGATTGAATGCTGCAGGTAAAGTTTTGGAAATTAAAACAAAAGAGAATGGAGTAACTCAGGCCTACATAACCATTGCTTCCAATTCAACCACATTTGACAGTATGTTTTCATCACTTTCCAAGTATGGTTTTTCAGCAGCTATTAATGATGGTGTGATAACTTTATCATCAAGCCAGTATATAGTTGGCGGGAGTATGGCAGAGCTTTTGGGTATAGAAACTTATGCGACATCGGATGCTTATACTGTTGGAGAAGCAGTTACATCTACGGCGCAGCTTACTTATACAGCAACAATAGTTGCTGATTCAAGCTCATTAATAAAAGATTATATTTCTTTAGATTCAAACAGTGCAAATAATAGAATACGTATTTATAAAAATAATGACTTAGAGTATGTTGATTTTACGGTAACATCATCAACAACTTTTGGCCAGCTTATGTCTGCAATGGAAGCGCAAGGTATATCTGTATCAATGAGTAATGGTGTTTTGTCGTTCAATACTCCGCAGTATGGTGCCCATGCAGAAGATATTCCGGCATCAGGCGGAATTTTATCTAAACTTGGAATTGGTAAAAAGGATATAGGTGATATTACTGTACCTTTGAGTCAGACATCAACTATGCCAATTACGTATACAACTTACAAACATTATACAATAAGTAGTAGCAGTTCAATTACTCTTGGTGAACTTGTGAGGGGAATGGAAAGCGGAAAGAATTACACACTTATATTAAATTCACGAGCAAATCGATATGTAAACGGTCATTATGAGGAATATGAGATCGCTATGCATACACTTACAGTTACTGCTACAACAACCTGGTATAGCTTATATGATAGCCTGGAAAATCGCTACAATCAGGATTTATATTGGGATAGTAATGATAATACAATGTATACATATGGGCGCTACTCTATGACCGGAACTTTTTCAGACCTTGTCGGATGGACAAAGACAATCAGGGCAAATGAAACAATTACAGCAAAAGACTATACCGGCGGTGAGGTGCAGGCATATGTTACAAACAGCTGGTCTATGACATCTTCGGATAAAGTTTATTATACAATTATTACAAATGGAAGTGCATCTGCTACAACAATTACAGCAAATACAACTTTTGTTCAGCTAGGCTTGCATGATGGCGGAAGTAGTTACCAAACCTATAATATGTATATTAGTGGCAAATCTAAATATTTTACAATCAGGTCTAATAATACTACAGTAGGAGATTTTATTGAATTCATAAAAACTAATGGCGGACCTGATGTGACATTAAAAGATGGAAAACTTTCGTTCAGCTCTAATGGAGAGAAGTATCTGAGCTCTATAGATTCGCAACTTAGGAATAGATTTAATTTACCTCAAAATGGCAGCTTTACTTATGGCATAACTTCAATCAGGCAAAATACTACAATGAATGATATTTTAGGTATAAGTTCTGGCGTTTATTATTTAGACTTTGAGTACTATACTCCTTATACATGGAGTGGGGGTACAGGGTATAACTCTGGTTATCAGACTTTTTCATTAAACAGTAGTACAACCATGGCTGAAGTACTTGATTTCTTGAACAATACAGTTGGAGTGAGTGCTACGCTGGTTAATGGCAAGCTTTCAATTAAAAAAGGAAGCGGCGGAAATATCTTAAAAGATATACGAGTATCTTCAACTTCTGGTTCTTATGGAAATCCGTCACTGGCAGAAGATTTCAAAAAAGCTCTGAAAATCGAGGTCGGAAAGGGATACACGTATACAGCTTCAGGGGGCAATGATTTATATACCACAACAACTTCCAAAGCTCTGGGTACAGCATCGGCAGAAAACCTCGTAATAACTGCTGAAACTAAATTAACAGCTCTTGGATTTGATTATAATAGAGGATATGAGATTTTGTCATATAGAAAAATGAATAGCGCAACCAGCTTTTCTAATTCTACACTTTTCTTTACTGTAAACTCAAGCTCAACTGTTGGTGATTTGCTGGCATATATTAACAGTAATAGTAATTTTAATGCTACATTAAAAAACGGTAAACTTACTATTACCGGAAAAAAGATTGATAACAACAATATGACTTATATAACCAGATATAATTCAATATTTCAGGATATATTTAAATTGGAAGATGCCGGTAACAATGTTTCTTATAAAATGGGCGATGTTTACCAGAATACAAATTCTAAAACTAATACAAGAGTTGGCGACAAAAAAGCCGAAAATGATTCTAAAACACTACGGCAGCTAGGTTTGACTGCAAATGCAACAATTTCTATGAACAATACTGATGGAAATGTTACCTGGAAAATTATTACTCCTGACATGACACTTGGACAATTTATAAAAATTCTTACAGATTATGGTGTTAGTGCCAGATATGATACTAGTTCAGGTAAGCTTAATATCGGTTCATTAAATGATACTGAATGGGTTGAAACCATATCTGATAATCTAAAATCAACTCTAAAAATTAAAGGTGTCGGTACCGGTTACACATATCAGGTTATTGGAAACGCTGCATATGAAAATACTTCATCAAGAACTATTAAAACAGTTACAACACATACGGCAACAGCGACTACAACATTAGAACAGATTGATGGCTTCCAGAACGGTAACGGCAATATTCTTGTGCACAAAGCTGATGGCAGTACTGAAACTTTATACGTAGATTCAACTTCTACACTGCAAGACTTCTTTAATCAAATAGCAGCTTACGGGCTCAAGGGAAGCATAAATTCTGCAGGTGTTGTTACAATTACCGGTGACGGAAATACCTTTATTTCAACAGCTTCAGGTGGTTCAAATCTTGTATCGCTGTTAAAACTATCTCTTAATAAAACTTCTACTACAGGTACCGTAAATACAACAACAGGCTCAATAAGCTCTACTGCTCAAGTTATAGCAACTGCTGAAACACAGCTCGGCAACCTTGCGTATGCAAACGGTACAAAACTGACTTTTGATTCAAGCGGGTTTGCTTCATTAGTAATGCAGACAAAAACCAGAGAAGGTTTGTTGAAAAACTTTACTGTAAACTTCTCGAAGACTTCCACGCTGGGCTCAGTACTGGATGCCTTCAAAGCTCAGGGCTTGAACGCTTCTATAGACGCAACAGGCAGATTTTCAGTAAGTACTGATTCTCTTTCTGATTTTAACATCTCAGGTGCTCTCGGTACATATCTAATGGGAGCTTCTTATAATAAATCTTATGAAACAAAAGGCGGTACAACGCTTTCAGCTTCTTCGGTTAGCACAGTAACAGCAGCCGCGACAAGGGAAACTAAACTTGCAGACCTTGGAGTTACTACAGGCGAATACAATATCTATAATAACGGGGTAAAATTCACTGCACAGATTTCTTCTGATGAAACACTCGGCTCATTTATTGATACGCTAAGTTCGTTCGGTATTCAGGCCGGATTAATCAATAACGGCTCGACCTCAAAGCTTATTATTACTGGCAGTGGCAATTCGTATATAGCAAAATCAAACAGTGTTTCAAATTCTTCTAATGTTGTGGAAAAACTCTTCGGAAGCAATACAACGGCAGATAGTTATAAATATACAGGTAAAGAAATCTTAACATCAACTTCTACATCAACGCAGGCCGCAGATTCAACTGCTCTCCTGTCAGCTTACGGAGTAACAGCAGGTGAATATTATATTTATACAAACGGTAACAGGCATACTCTGCAAATTTCTTCTGATGAAACAATAGGTTCATTAATGGAAACCCTGAGCAGCTATGGTATAAAAGCTGAACTTGTTAAGAATGGAAACAGCTCTAAAATTGTACTTACAGGCAGCGGTGATGCTTATATAGCTCAATCAAGCAATACTTCTAATGCTTCAAATATAGTAAATAAACTGTTTGGCGGAAGCTCGGCCATTGTTAATGAATCAAGCTATACAGGCTCTCAGCGGGTTACCACAAAGGTTACTGCAACTGTAGCCGCTTCTGAATCGACATCGCTGGCAAGTCTTGGTGTAACTGCCGGTGAATACTATATTTACAATAACGGAGTTAAATACACGGCCCTTATATCTTCTGATGAAACAATTGGGTCATTTATGAATACTCTTAAATCTTTCGGTATTCAAACAGGACTTATTAATAACGGAAGCTCGGCAAGTCTTGTGCTGATTGGAAATGGCAACTCTTATGTCGCAAAATCAAACAGCGTTTCTAATGCTTCTAATGTCGTTGAAAAATTATTTGGAACAGCCGGTCCTGATTCAAGCTTCTCATATACCGGCTCCGAGCTTCTTTATAAAACCGTTACACATACTGCTACGGCAACAGAAGATACTCTCTTGAGTACATTTGACACCCCGTGGGGGGATACAACTCTTAAATCCGCAGGAAATCTGGCACTTCAGGTAGACGGCAAAAATATTGCTATACAGATTACTGATACGGAAACTTTCGGCTCATTAATAGACAAGCTTGAAGCTGTCGGAGTGCAGGCATCATTTGTCGGGGGTAAACTCTATATCAGCGAAATGAACGGTGTTTCTATTCTAGCTGATGGAACGACATCTTCAATAATTAATCCGAATGCAAATATCCATCTGGCTTATAAAAGTTCTATGGATGGATTTATGGAAAGTACCAGTGCAATTGTCCAGAAAACAACAATTGTTGAGGAAAAAACTCTGTCTGCTGCTAATTATGCAGGGCTGGATACTCAGCTAAAGACGCTTAATATTACAGGCGGAACATTCTCTATTTTCAGAAACGGAGAAAAAGCTACTATAAATGTAAATTCTGATAATACCTTCGACGATTTACGCTCGCAAATAGCTTCAAGATTTTCTGATGTTGATTTGAAATTTGAAGAAGGAAAACTTGTTATATACTCAAAAGATGACGATGTCGAGCTTCAGACAGGAACTACTACAGATACCTCAAATCTTCTCGCAGTTACTGGATTGGCAGAAGATGAAGAAGGCCGTTCTGTAAGTGCACGTGCGCTCTACTGTGTTAACGAAAGTTCTGTTCTGACTCAAACCGGACTTTTCCGTAAAGGTGATGTTAAGGAAGGTACTTTCTATGTAGGGGATCAGATGGTTACGATTACCAATAAATCCACGCTGTCTGATATTATTTCGCAGATAAATTCTTCTGATACTGCAAATGCAACTGCTTATTGGGACAGCATTAACGGAAGGCTGGTTATCAAATCTCGCTCAACAGGTCAGGCGTTTATTAATATTGAAGCAGGTACAAGCAACTTCACTGATATTATGGGATATACAGAAACAGAATGGTATACTGACGGATCTGTGAAAAAAGCACGTATGGTTACTGACTCGCAAAATCTTGGTGAAAATTCGAAAGTATCAATTAACGGAACGACATATACCTCGACTTCTAATATTCTTACAAGTGATATAACACGTATTAAAGGTCTTACTATTAATTTAAACGGGGTAACAAGCGGTTCCGCTGTCAAACTTACGGTTGAAAAAGACAAAGAAACCGTTGCAAACTCGCTTTCTGATATTGTGGATTCATATAATGAACTTATGAAAAATGTTGATGAGGCAGTTGCAAAAGACGGAAGCCTGAAAAATCAAACAACATTAAAGATGCTCAGAAATCAGATTAGAAGTGCAATGATGAGTTCTATAGGAAATGCATCTGTATTTAAAAATCTTGATGCGATTGGTATTTCTGTTACTTCTGCAAGTGCAAATAATGTTTCTACCTCAAATGAAAGTATTATTAATCTTACTTTTGATAAGGACAAGTTCCTTGATGCATATGAAGCTGACAGTGATGCTGTTAAAGAACTGCTGATTGGTTCCGGAATAAAAGGAAGTTCTACTGCGACAGACGGTGTGTTTACAAAGGTTGAAAGTATTGTGGAAAACTCATTGCAGTCTGTAATAGGCTATTTCTCTATTGCCGATGCTGCTTATGCCCGCGAAATTAATAAAATTGACAATAAAATTGTAAGCGGAAATGAAGCTATAGAAAAGTATCGGGCAAGGCTTAATAAAAAGTTTAACTCTATGGATATGCTGATTTCTAATATGCAGAACCAATACAGCTCGTTTCTATCTTAATGCCTTGCGCAAACCTCTTTTTTAAGTTACAATCAAATTTGAATAAGGAGAGGTCTATGTCAGACGATAATGTCATTAAACTCGGGGGTAAATCCAGGGGTAAACTCAGGGGTAAATCCGATGGAAACAATAAGAACGAAGAAGTCTGCTGTAGTTTCTGTGGAAGGTCTAATGAGGAAGTTCTGAAAATGGTGAAAGGACCGGGGGTGAATATTTGCTCCGAGTGTGTAATGATTGCGGTACAGTACCTGATTTTGCAGGATAGAATGTTGTCTTCCGATGCACAAAAAATTCTCGATGCTTTCTGGCATAAAAATTAAAGATGAGGTTTTATGAATAAAATTCAAATAAAAGCAGAAATTCTTGCTACTTTGACAGCGTTGATGACGTCAACGCAGCCGCAAGCTTCTTTGATTACTGACTTAAAAAATATTGATGATAAAAAAACTGTTCTCGAAGTGTTAATCAGGGAGCTGGTTAATGCGAACGAGCAAAAAGCGGTAATGATTTGCTGGCTTTTGATGGAGCTTATTGATAAAGATACGCTGAATGATGAACTTTGGAATGTTATTAAAGCTCCTGAATATAACGACCATGTTAAGATGATAGCTTTTAACATGCTTAAAGACCTTGGTAATAAAATTGATTATGAAGTAATCAGCGGATATTTTGAACAGTTTAATGAACTTATTAACAGGGAAACAAAGCAGCTTCTTGAAACGGCTATTATGAATCCGGAAGCACAGATTGATTTTATGGATTTTCTGAACGCAATCAGTGACAGCGATAAAATTATTCTTATAAAATCTCTTGAAGAAGATTATGCCTATGATGCCCTTGCAAATATCCTGATTCCTGTATTTTTATACTATATTGATACAGAAGTCGGGTATACAGCTCTGGAAATTCTCGGCCGTTCTAAATCACAGCTTGCTTATCATGCGCTTGAAAATGCAAAAAAATATGCAAAAGAAGATTTGCTCTCAAGGATTAATAAGGCTCTCTCTGAACTTAAAATGGCTGGTGTAAGGGTTGATAATACAGAAGAATTTTACAGAAATATTCTGCAGGAATCAAAGCCGTATAAAATTTATACTTCTTTCCCTGACGGGCATGGCAACATGGCGATTATTTTCTCAAGAATACGAGCAAATAAAACACTGCAATTTCTTGCAATTGTTATAAACCCTAGATATGGAATTCTTGATTCTTTCGGCTTTAATTCAATGACAGAACAAGATTTTTATAAAATTGTTGATAAGTTTTATAATTATCAAGAAAAATATGAGATTAATGCAGGTGTAGCAAAGTATCTGCTTGAGCAGGCTGAAGAAAATTCACACTTGAACAACGACCCTGTGCCGTATGAATATATCTGCTGGCAGAGTATTCTTCTCGATATAGAGGCGGAAAAGCCGGCTTTTTATCTGGAAAAGAAAGAGTTAAACCAGAAAGATATTGATAAACTTTGTCTTAGTGATTATGTGCAAAACTGGTTCTTTGACGAAATTACTTCAGAAGAATTTAAAACTTTTATCGAAAAATTGTCATCAGAATTTAAAGCAAATAATTTTAATGTTGATTTGGATAAGTTTGTCGCAGATAACTTCGACAGTATTTATAGCGCGCAGGAACTGGCTTATAAGCTTATTATGTTTAATATGGCAGCCTACTTAAGAATGCTCAAGGGTGATAAAGAACTCGCAGAAATATTTTATTCGCTGGGCTCTAATTACAGTTTCCTGACAAACATTATTAGAAAAAGTATTTACGAGTATTATGTCGGCAAGCGCTATATTCTGAAAAATCAAAGAAAAGCTTCAAATATATTTGAAAAACGTACTAAGGCTAATACCGATGATTTTAAGTTGCTGCAGCTTGATATGATAATCTCCAGCATTGAAGCAAGGTGGGTAGATAATGCATAAAATAATGGCGCTTGATGTCGGAACAAAAAGAATTGGCGTTGCTTTGAGTGATTACTTGCAGGTAATTGCAAATCCATGTACCTGTATTCAGAGAGAACCCGAGCAGAAAGCTATAGAAGAGATTACTAAAATAGCAAAAGAAAACAGGGTTGAGAAGATAGTTGTAGGTGTTCCGTACAATATGGACGGTACTTTAGGCTTTCAAGGAGAAAATTGTATAGAATTTTCACAAAAATTAATTGGTTTTGATATAATATTGGAAGACGAAAGATTAACTTCTGAAGAAGCAGAAGAAAGGTTAAAAAGCCGCAAGGTCGATTTTAGAAAAAATAAAGGACTTGTCGATATCGAAAGTGCCTGTATAATATTAGAACAGTATTTAGGGAAATGATTATGAGCGAAGAAAATCAGGAAATGGAACAACAATTCGTAGAAATCTACGGTGAAGACGGACAAATTGTAAAATGCGAAATCTATGATGTTATAGATTTTGAAGACAAGACTTACGCACTGCTTCTTCCTGTAACTGAGGATGAAGAAGACGATGATTCCGAAGTTATTGTTATGGAGTATATCGAAGAAGGCGAAGACGGCTATTTCCAAAACATTGAAGACGAAGAAGAATTCAAAAAAGTTTGCGCTTTTATTGAATCATTAGATGATGAAGAGGATGAATAGTTTTGTTTGAACGTTTTACGGAAAAAGCTGTTAATGCAGTTTATGAAGCGCAAAATCTGGCAAGAGAAACCTGCTGTGATGAAGTTATGCCGGAACATCTCCTGCTAGCACTTGTTAAAGAGGCAAAAGGGGTATCGCTAAAGTTATTTAGAATGTACAATGTCACTTTTGAGGCAATGTCAGATGAGGTCGGAAAATGCCTTAAAAAAGCATCGCGTATTCCTGAAAATATACCTTTCAGCCATGCAGTGAAAGATATTTTGAAACATACACTTGATCTTGCTGCAAAATCCGGTAATTCAAATATTTTATTTGAACACCTGTTTTTGACTGTTATTACGGAGAAAAATCATAATATTCAGGAAATATTGAGGAAGTTTGATTTTGATATCTATAATTCAAAGGATATTTTAACAAAACTTGTTCAAAAAAAGATTAAAAGGCTTGAGCATCCTGAAGCAGAAGAAGATGAAGACAAAGGAAGTTCTTTTGAAGCTGTATATGAAGGTGAGGCGCTTTCAGATGTTTTTGACAGAGCTGTGTCAAAACTCTCTGCAGCGGGTTACGAAATTCTTGGTACAGAGCAGATAATGGCATCTATTCTTGAATCTTCAAATTCAGAGCTTGTGGAAACCATTAAGAAGTACGGTCTGGATTTTGAAACTTTTGAAAACAAACTTGCAGAGCAGAGCTCAAGACAGGCTGAGTATGAAGGTAAGAAAATTATTTTTACTCCAAATGCTTTTCTTGTAATGAATTCGGCGCTTCAAACGGCAAAAGAACTGGGCTCTTCTGTTATAACACCTGAACATATTGTGCTGAGTGTTTTAAAGACAAAACGCGGCTTAGCTTACGATATTATTAAGTCACTTGGAATAGACAGTGAAAAGATGTCAGAAGATATTTTGAAACCGATTGAAAAACAAATGCCTGAAACTTTAACAATAATGAAGCTTGCAAAGGAAGAAGCACGTCGTATCGGGCGTAATATAGTCGGCACGGAAATGTTTCTGCTTGGTATTATTGCGGAAGGTACAAGCATCGCATTTGAAGTCTTGAATGATTTAGAAATAACAATGCGCGATGCAAGAGTTGTGGTAGAAAACCTTGTCGGATATGGTAATGAGTATTTTGACAGAGAAATAACTTTTACAAAACGCGCTAAAAAGGTGCTTGAAAAAGCCTGGATTTCCGCAAAAAAATCCAATAAACAAAAAATTGAAGCAGTAGATTTGCTTCTGGCAATTATTGATGAGCCGGAATCTCTTGCGATGAAAGCATTAGATCAACTCGGAGTTGATGCTGTAGAAATCAGGCACGGTATTCAGGGCAGAGGAAAAAATTATAACGGATAATAAAGAAAAAATGCAGGGTATTGTCAAAAAAGTTGTTGATTTTTTAGAAAAATACAGCTTGCAGGATAAAACTATCATAGTCGGTTTTTCCGGAGGTTTTGATTCTATGTGCCTGCTTGATGTTTTGTCTAAAATTAAAAACTTGCCGGAATTTATTGACTTGAATGTCGTTGCAGCACATTATAACCATAATTGGCGGGGAGAAGAAGCTCTGCGTGAGCAGGAGGTTTGCAGAATTTTTGCGAGTGCTAAGGGGATGGAGTTCTATACTCAGACTGCATCTAAAAATATTAAGAAAACTGAAAATGATGCAAGAATTGCCAGATATGAATTTTTCGAAGAAGCTTATGAAGAATATGATGCAGATGCTGTTTTTACAGCACACAATTATGATGATAATGCAGAAACACTTCTTTATAGAATAATAAAGGGTACAGGAATTGTCGGGCTAAAAGGTATTTCAGAAAAACGCGGATATTTTTACAGACCGCTTTTGACTGTAAAACGTGCAGAAATTATTGATTACTGCAATGAAAATAATCTTGCGCCTAATAATGATTCTTCTAATGCAAATATTGCTTACAAGAGAAATTATCTTAGATTAAATGTAATTCCTTCACTGGAAAAAATTAATCCTCTTGTAAAAGATGCACTTAATACTCTTTCTTCAATTGCCAAAAGCGATAATGATATAATTGAAGAATATTTAACACCCATAAGAGATAAGGTATTGAGTGATGGAAAGATAAATCCTATAGAATACAGAGTTCTTTCTAAATCTGTAAAAATGCGTCTTTTGCATGAATTCATACAGTCACTTGATTTGGATTACGATTATAAGAAAATCACAGAGATTTATGAGTTTATAGAAGAAAATATAAATCAGCGTAACGGTAGCACTAAATCTCTTGCAACGGCACTATGGCTTTATGCAGATGAAAAAACGATAGAAATAATTCCTTCCCGAAAACAGGAAACCGAAACGGTAAATAATACAGAAATAGAAATTTCTGGAGAGGGTGAATATCAATTTGGAGAAAATACATTTGTTATTCGTAAATATGAAGACAAAGAGCTGTTTCTTTTTCCGGAATCAACTTCAAAGTTTGCATATGTTGATTTCTCAAGAGTAAAATTTCCGCTTTTGTTAAGAACAAGAAAAGACGGTGACGTGATAAGTCCTTTTGGAATGTCGGGTTCAATGAAGCTGAAAAAATATCTTAATTCTAAAGGGGTACCAAGACATAACAGAAATACTCTTATGCTTTTATGTAAAGAGGATGAAGTTCTATGGGCAGTTGGAGTAGGGCTAAGCAGCAAGATTGCTGTTAAAGATAAACCAACCCATGTTGTAGAAGTAATTTAACGGGGGAAAAATGATAACTGAAAAAGATTTAAAGACACTCTTTACAAGCGATGAAATACAAAATGCCATTAAGGAGCTTGGTGTACGTATAAATTCTGACTACGGAGATGACGAACTTTTTCTAATCTGTGTACTAAAAGGGGCTGTAATGTTTACAGTTGATTTATCAAAACATCTGAAAATGCCTGTACATATGGAGTTTATAAGATTATCGAGCTACGGTTCAGGTTTTGCCTCAACTGGCAAAGTTAATGCTGTGGATATTTCTCTGCCGGATTTGAATGGAAAGAATGTGTTAATAGTCGAGGATATTATCGATACCGGACATACGGCAAAATTTTTAATGGACTTTATAAACCACAATTTTAAGGTAAAATCTGTTAAATTCTGTTCGCTTCTTGATAAAAGAGTAAAGCGTGAAGTTGAAATCGACCCGGACTATCACGGTCTGGAAGTTGATGATAAATTCTTAGTCGGGTATGGTTTAGATTATGATGGAGTGTATAGAAATCTTCCTTACATAGGATATGTATAATTTTTTTACGTTATAATAAGTTTATACGTATATTAGGAGTAGAAAATGCATAATATAAGGAAAATTACAGAAAATCTTATATATTTAGGCTGTTCAGACAGAAAACTTTCTTTATTCGAAAGTGCCTATCCGGTAAAAGATGGCATGTCTTATAATTCTTATTTACTAAAGGATGAAAAGACCGTTCTTTTTGATACTGTCGACAAGGTTTGTGCAGAACAATTTTATGAAAATTTGAACAAAGCTTTAGGCAGCAGACATTTAGATTATATTATTGTGCAGCATATGGAACCTGATCACTGCGCACTGCTAGGTGAAGTTATTAAAGTTCATCCGGATTTGAAAATAGTTTGTACACAAAAAACTGTGACAATGATAAAGCAGTTTTTTGATTTTGAAGTCGATTCAAGAGTTCAGGTTGTAAAGGAAGGAGATATCCTCAACACTGGAACTCACGAGTTACAGTTCATCATGGCTCCTATGGTTCATTGGCCGGAAGTTATGATAACTTATGACAAGACAGATAAAATTCTGTTTTCGGCAGATGCATTCGGTACTTTTGGTGCTATAAACGGAAACCTGTTTGATTCAGAGGTTGACTGGGAACGTGACTATCTTGCTGAGGCAAGAAGATATTATACTAATATTGTTGGTAAGTACGGGCTTCAGGTGCAAATGATGCTTAAAAAGGCTGCAGCACTTGATATAAAGATGATTTGTCCTCTTCATGGTTTAATGATAAGAGAAAATATTAATCTTTTGTTGGACAAATATAACAAATGGTCCTTGTATTTACCGGAAGAAAATGGAGTTATGATTGCGTATTCATCTGTTTACGGCGGAACAGAAAGTGCAGTTAGTCTGCTTGCATCAAAGCTTGCAGATAGCGGTGTGAGAAATATCAAAATGTTTGATGTTTCAATGACGCATCCGTCTTTTGTGCTTTCTGAAGCGTTTAGATTCTCTCATATTGTTCTTGCAACAACAACTTATAATGCAGGGATTTTTGAGTCAATGGAAACTTTTTTACACATATTAGTTTCACATAATCTGCAGAATAGGAAGTATGTTGTCATTCAAAACGGCAGCTGGGCTCCGGCATGCGGGGGGCAAATGAGAGAAATTCTTGAAAAACTCAAAGGAACTGAAATCCTTGATGATTCTATTTGTATAAAATCGACATTGAAGGAAGAACAAATTGAACAGATGGATAATGTTGTAGATACAATAGTAAAATCTCTAAAAATATAGTTTAATGTGTAAATAAGGAGGAATAAATTTATGCAAAAATATGTATGTACAGTATGTCACTATATTTATGATCCGGAAGTTGGCGATCCTGATAATGGTATAGCTCCTGGCACAGCTTTTGAAGATTTACCGTCAGATTGGGTATGTCCACTTTGTGCTGTAGGAAAAGATATGTTTGAAGAAGCATAAAAAAGGCTTGCATATTGCAAGCCTTTTTTATTAAACCATATTCTTCTAAATAAAGTGTTTTGTTCGTTGAAATAATCTTTTCGTATTCTAATTCCATCAATTGAGTTGAGTGTGGTCTTAATAGTATTTTTTCCTGCTTTAATTATTTTTTCTAGTGGTTTTAGTTTTAACAATCCTGCATAAGTATTGTCTGTTTCAGACGTATTAAAAGAGAATAATGTTCTGGTGCCAAGCAATTTATTGTTATTGTCATAAACTCGGTGTGTAACTTCTTTTTCAATAGTGTCAATTCCGTTGTTTAATTTTCTGGTAAGCTTAGTCTGTTCTACAACCTTTTTATTTCCACAGCTGTATATGTTAAATGATTTAATTCGGCTTGCAGTATGCATTCCATCCTTGTTGAGAACTTCTGTTACTGCATTAGTCCCGACTTTCTGAGTCTAAACTTTACAGCCGTTAGAAAGTTGTTTTAAAAATCCTGTTTTTTGTATTGTCATACCAATCTCCTTTTACTAAATTCTATTTATGTAACATTTTATATGAAATGTTACATTATAAATGTCTGTATTATGGCTTTTTGTATAATACTTTTTATAAAGCAGATTTGTAACAAGTTTGTAACAAAAATTTGAAAAGACGCAAAAAAAATAATGTAGAGGTATTATATAAACATAACATTTCATATAAAATGTTATGTTTAATTTTTATGCTATAATAGAAATAACCCAATAAGTGAGAGGATAATATCATACAAAACGATTATTTGTATAATTATTTTTGTAATGTATAATGATATTGTCTTTTATAATAAATAAGAAAGGAAATTTTGAAAATGAGTTTTGTACCTGTAGTAATTGAACAATCAAGCAGAGGAGAGCGTTCTTTTGATATTTTTTCAAGATTATTAAGAGAAAGAATTATTTTCCTTGGAACTCCTGTAGATGATATGGTTGCTAACTTGATTGTAGCTCAGCTATTATTGTTAGATAGTGAAAATCCGGAAAAAGATATTATGTTATATATCAACTCTCCAGGAGGAAGCGTTACTGCAGGGCTTGCAATATATGATACAATGCAGCACATTAGAGCCGATGTTCAAACAATCTGCTTAGGACAGGCCGCTTCAATGGGCGCATTTCTGCTTTGTTCAGGTGCTAAAGGTAAGAGAATGGCTCTTCCTCATTCAAGAGTACTTATTCACCAGCCTTTAGGCGGTGCTCAAGGTCAAGCAACAGATATTGAAATTCAGGCTCAAGAAATCTTGAGAATTAAAAAGACATTAAATGAAATCATGGCGTCTAATACAGGCCAATCAATTAAAAAGATTGAAAAAGATACTGATAGAGATTATATCATGACTCCTCAGGAAGCTCTTGAGTACGGTATGATTGATAAGGTTATCACAAAAGAGGGTTAGGTGATTTAAGGGGCTTTGCCCCTGTACAGCCCAATTAACAGGAGAAAAATATGTCATCAAACGATAGGCTAAAATGTTCATTTTGCGGTAAAACGCAGGATCAGGTAAAGAAATTAATTGCAGGACCGGATGTATTTATCTGTGATGAATGCGTTGAGTTGTGCAATGAAATATTAGATGAAGAATTTTTTGAAGCTAAAGAAAAGAACGGTGAAAAGCTTGAAAAATCATCAGACGATATTGAAGAAAAAGCAATACCAAAACCTCATGAAATAAAAGCTTATCTGGATCAGCATATAGTAGGTCAGGATGATGCTAAAAAAGTTCTTTCTGTTGCTGTATACAATCACTACAAACGTCTTAAACATAATAAACAGGAAGATACAAATGGTGTAGAAATACAGAAATCAAATATTCTTCTAGTAGGACCTACCGGAAGCGGTAAAACTTTATTGGCGCAAACTCTTGCTAAAATGCTTGATGTTCCGTTTGCTGTTGCAGATGCTACAACTCTTACTGAAGCCGGTTATGTCGGTGATGACGTTGAAAACATTCTTTTGAGATTATATCAAAATGCTGATTATGATGCAAAGAAAGCTGAAAAAGGCATTATCTATATAGATGAAATTGATAAAATTGCCAGAAAATCTGAAAATACATCTATAACAAGAGATGTATCAGGTGAAGGTGTACAGCAGGCTTTATTAAAACTTATTGAAGGTACTCTTTCAAATGTACCTCCTCAGGGCGGAAGAAAACACCCGCAGCAGGAAATGATACAGATTGATACTAGTAACATTCTTTTCATTGTCGGCGGTGCATTTGTAGATTTAGATAAAATTATTGAGCATAGAGTAAAAGATGGTTCTTCAATAGGTTTTGGAAAATCAGCTCCAACACAGGCTGAAAAAGAACAGGCAGCTGCAAGATTGCTAAAAAAATTACAGCCGGAAGATTTGCTTAAATTCGGTTTAATCCCTGAATTTATCGGAAGAATACCTGTTTATGCTGTATTGGATGCTCTTGATGAAGCTACTTTAAAAATGATATTAACAGAACCTAAAAATGCTGTTTTAAAACAGTATCAATGCTTGCTCAAGATGGATGGTGTTGATTTAGAGTTTGAACCGGATGCTATTGATTTGATTGCTAAAAAGGCAATTAAGCGTAAAACCGGAGCAAGAGCATTAAGGTCTATAGTTGAAGAATTAATGCTTGACGTTATGTATGACATTCCTACAAAGCATGATATTACTAAGTTTGTAGTAACAAAAGAAATGGTAGAAAAACAGGAAGAAATTGATAATACTGCAGAATTAATCCATCTTCCTCAGAATAACACTACGGACTTATCTCAAAAAACAAGAGCTGAGATTGCATAGAAAAAGGTTGTTCTTTAAAGAACAACCTTTTTCTCTAATATCCATATTCTTTTAAGATTAAATCAACAACTTCTTTGAAGCTTACCATGTTAACTTGATAGTCTTTTCTCTTAAAGTCAGTGAACTTAACAACTCCAGTCATTTCACCATTTTTAATTTTATTGCTTACTCTGGTACCTAATGCAGTGCCTTCTGTATTGTCGTCACTTTTACCTTTTCTGTAATAATTACTCATTAAGGTGTCTACAACGTGGCTTGACGCACTTTGTAATTTTGTTGCATCAAGTCCTTTGCTGACAAGAGCATTTACTATATAGCCGCATAATTCTGATAATCTATTTTTTACAGTATCGGTGTAAGTGCTGTTATTATTCTTCATATGAAGCATAATAACGGCATTGTTATTGTATAAGTCGGCAAAACTTTGAGATGTTACTTGTGCCCCGCCGTCACCAACTCCAGGCAGACCGTAAACTTCAAGGTGCTCTGACGTTCCACCCCAGGAATCGTAACCAATGTTGTTTACTAATCCACTTACAGTTTTTTCACATTTTATAGAAATAGCCTTTGTGCCAATTGTGATACCATCTACTAGTACTGCAACTTCTAGATTTATATATCCTTCACTTGAACCGGCTGTAATACTTAAATCTCCGAATTGTGAGCAAGTTGCTGTACCACCTGAAACACTTACTAATGAGTAAGAAATATTCTGCTGGTTTGCTCCGTGTGTATCAACAGTTGCCGAAATTGAATATGTTGCAGAGCTGCCTGGATTTAAAACTGTACCATCTGCAGGAAGACCATTCCAAGCGCTGACTGTAAATGTAGACGCATCACCAATCTCAAGAACCTTGGCTTTTAATTCGCTCATTTTCTCTTCTATTTCACCGGAAAGAAGTTTGTTTATATTAGTCGCATAACTGTCACCAAAAATTTCTTTTACAGCGTTTGCTAAAGATGTGCTTTTTGAAGAAACTGCTTTGCAATATGAAATGGCTGCTTCTTTAATCTTTGATGCATCCTTATTTTCTTTAGCAGAAGCAACTAATGCATCGTACATTGTATTCATGTCTTCCAATGGCATATCACCAAATCCGTTAGGATAAAATTCTGCTAGATTTGATTTAGCCTGTTCAACGACCCAATCAATAAGTTTTTGAGTATCTAATTCGCCAGCCGTATCAAAGTCACCGTTTTGAGCCTTGGTTTTTGCTTCAGCTAATAATTTATCATAAGCTTCAAGTTCTCCAGGCATAATACTGTTGAGTCTTTCTGCAAAAGATTCACTGATTGCACTAGCTAAAGCTGATTTTAACTCTTCACTTCCAAAAATGTCTTCAGTTGCAATTGCTTTAACTACGCCTTTATAAGCATCAGAAGCTTCAAAAGCACCTATTGCATTGCTGTTTACTTCTTCAAAGTCACCGAATTTTAGTGTACCAAGATAAGTATTCATAGCTTCTTCATACAAATCTTTATGGGTTTCATAATCATCTAAAGCTTGAACATTCTGTTGCAGCTTAGTTTTGATGACAGCTTTTTGCAGGTCATTAAGAGGGCTGTTAGCGGTTGGTGTATATCCGTAATCACCCATATCTACAGAGCTTTCATCTCCCAGACCGGCAGTTGCAACATAAGCGTCAATTATGCCCTGTACTGTCTGCTGGATAGTTTCTGCATCACCACCTTCGGTCATGCTTTGGATATATGAATTTATCATGCCTTGAAGTGTCTGGTCAGAGCCATATGTATAACCATATTCTTTGTTTACATCACCCATGATTTCTGCAAGATATTCATTTGCACAGTAATCTGCAGTTGCTTTTGCTTCAATCAGAGGAGCTTGTTCTGCAAGATAAGCTGGTAAATCTTCAGGAGTGCCCCCATTTTTTATGTATGGTTCAATAAGTGCACCTAAGCCTTCTGATACTGACTTTTTCCAGTTTGCACCATCACCGACTACGCTCGGAGCAGTAAGCTGAGATGTAAATTCGTTAAGAATTTCATACATTTCTATTCTATCTTCCATTGCAGCAAGCTCTTTTTTATCAAGCGCGTTTTTATTCTTAAGTTTTGTTCCGCTTACTTTGCCGCTTTGATTTGTATCAATAGTTTTCCAGAAGCTGTTAATAAGGTCATTTTTTGCTGAGTCAGTTGATTCTTCACCATTCCACTCAAAGTTTTCTTCCATAAAATCTCTAAATTCAGATTTTATGACGGCTCCATCTCCGTTCTTGTCAGCTTCGTTGACCCAATCTCCTTGTTTAGCAAGAAATGCGTATACTCTTGAAATATCTGTTGACATTTGCTGCTCCTTTTACTTTTTCCCTAAATTCTATATTAGTATTTACGGCATTTTTTATTAAAACTTTAGTGTAAAAGGAAATTTTGTTACAATTCGTTACATACTTTTGAAATATTCAATCGTTTTTTCAAGACCTTCATAAATATCAATTTGAGGAGTCCAGCCAAGTTCTTTTTGTGCGCGTGTAATATCCGGACGACGTTTTACCGGATCGTCAGATGGCAAAGGTTTATGGACTATTTTGGAGTTAGTTCCTGTTATTTCTATAATCAATTTAGCAAAATCTAGAATAGTTCGTTCAGAAGGGTTCCCAAGATTGATCGGTCCTGTAATATCAGATTCCATCATCTTTACGAGCCCGTTGACTAAATCGTCAACATAGCAGAAAGAGCGCGTTTGGGTTCCATCTCCATATATTGTTATATCTTCTCCTTTAAGAGCCTGAATTATAAAATTAGAAACTACACGTCCGTCTTTAGGATCCATGTTAGGACCATAGGTATTAAAAATTCTGACAATTTTTGTGTCGAGATTGTACTGACGATGAAAATCAATCATAAGAGTTTCTGCGCATCTTTTACCCTCATCATAGCAGCTTCTTATTCCAATCGGATTAACATTTCCCCAGTAAGTTTCAATCTGAGGATGAACCAGAGGATCTCCGTACACTTCGCTTGTTGAAGCTTGAAGGATTTTTGCATTATATTTTTTTGCAAGCTCAAGCATATTAATAATGCCTAATACTGATGTTTTTAATGTTTTTACAGGGTCGTATTGATAATGCGGAGGGCTTGCAGGACAAGCAAGATTATAAATTTCATTAACTTCAGTATCAAATTTATTAATAATATCGTGTTCTGCAAGTTCAAAATTCGGGTTAGCTAGCAATGTTTCGACATTGGTACGCAAACCTGTGAAAAAATTGTCAAGGCAAATAACTTGATTGCCTTCATTAAGTAATCTTTTGCATAAATGTGAGCCTATAAATCCGGCACCGCCTGTTACCAATATTCTTTTCATACTAATATGATAGCATGAAATAAATATTAAAATTTTATAAAATTTTTATTAGATATCTTTATTTAAGAAGTATTTTTGTGTAAACTGTTGCTGTATGGTTATAGGAGGGCACAACATGCCAAAATTTAATTTGATGTCGTATATTATGCCGCCTGAGGATAAGATGTTTTTCACTTTATTTCAAAATAGTGCGGAACTTTGTATTGAAACGGCGAGGTTATACGCAGATATTATAGAGTCGGGGCTCACGACGGAAAAGAAAGAGCAAATTCTAAAAGCCAAGAAAAAGGGTTCTATATCATTAAAGCTAACTTTAAAACAGCTGAATAAAAGTTTTATAACTCCGTTAGAACGAGAGGACATCCAATATATAGCTGTTAGGTTATACAAAATAAATAAAAGAATTGCAAAAGCCTGCTTAAACTTAGAAGTATACAGATTATTAAAGTATACAGAAGAAATGAAAGAGCAGGCTTCTATTTTGGTTAAATCAGCTGATAAATTAGGGGAAATCATCAAAAATCTTAAAAAAGTAAGTGATGTAGAAGCAATAACAAAATTAAATATAGAAATGAAAGAGCTTGAAACTTACGGCGATGAAATTCTTAGAAAAGCAATTTCTGATTTATTTTCAGGTAAGTATGAGGCTCTTGAAGTAATTAAGCTAAGAGATATATACAAAGAAATTGAAAATTCGCTGGATACTTGTTATCACATTTCAGACATGATTTTGAATATTGCTTTTAAACAGAGTTAGGGTTGGAATTATGATAACGATTTTATTATTAATAGCTGTAGTTGCAATCGCACTTATCTTTGAATTTATTAACGGATTTCACGATTGTGCAAACGCCATAGCAACGGTTGTTTCAACAAAAGTTTTATCACCTAGGCATGCTGTATTATTTGGTGCGGGACTGGAGTTTATAGGTGCTCTTACAGGTACGCATGTTGCAAAGACTATTGGGGCAGGTATTGTCAACTCTGATATGATAACTTTGACAGTAATCTTCTGTGCTCTTTTGGCAGCAGTTCTATGGAATTTATTAACCTGGTATCTAGGATTACCTTCTAGTTCCTCGCATGCACTTATCGGAGGGCTTCTCGGAGCGACAATTGTAAAAGCAGGTGTGAGTGCAATACATTTTACAACTCTTATGGATAAGGTGATAATACCGATGTTTACCTCTCCGATATTAGGTTTTTGTGCAGGGTTTTCTCTTATGCTTTTCCTTATAAGGATTTTCTATCGTGCAAATCCTCAGAGGGTTAATAAAAGATTTAGAAAGCTCCAGCTTATTTCATCAGGTTTGATGGCATTAAGCCATGGCTCAAATGACGCGCAGAAAACAATGGGGATAATAACGCTGGCCCTGCTAGCAGGCGGTGTTTTGCATAAAGCCCCTAATGGAGATTTTGAAATTCCTTTATTTGTAATCCTTGTCTGTGCGTTTATGATGGCTGCTGGTACAATGAACGGCGGATGGAAAATTATTAAAACAATGGGACATAAGATAATCAAGCTAAAACCTATTCACGGGTTTGCAGCAGAAACATCTGCAGCAGGTTTAATTCTAACAGCCTCTCACTTCGGTATACCACTAAGTACTACGCATGTTATTTCTACTGCAATAATGGGAGTAGGGTCAACATTTCATGCGCATGCTGTTAAATGGAGAATTGTTGGTAATATTGTAACAGCTTGGGTACTTACAATTCCTGCGTGTATGCTGCTTTCTTCTATAATTTACTATTTAATTTATAAACT
>UNSK01000023.1 GCA_900552525.1 Candidatus Gastranaerophilales bacterium
GATGGATGGTGCTTTAGCCAAGAACTCCCATATAATTGGCAATTCGGCCGGAACCCTCAATGCTTTCCCTACAATTCCGATCAATGCCACATCTTGTCGAAAAATGTTCTATGGGTGTAAATCCTTAGAGAACATTGATTTAAGTAGATTCGATACGAGCAAAGTAGAAACCATGGAAGCTATGTTTTCTAATATGTATGCTTTGAAGTATCTTGATGTTAGTAGCTTTAGCACAGAACGACTCACAAATATGGATGCCATGTTTGATAATTGTGTTAATAATTTTAAAACGTTGTTTTGTTATAGCAATATCATCCTGTTCTCTTAGTATTTTATTGATTAAATTTTTACGTTCCTTAACTGTTAAACTATCAATAAAATCAACATTTTGCGGGTCAATATAGATAACATATTTTGAATATTTAATATTTCCATCCAGAAAATCTAAGCTGTCATTATAGTTTTTTTGTTCCTGTGTGATAGCTCTTTCAGAAATATTTCCTTTAGTAATTTGTTCAATATTTTCACTATTATCAATTGTGGAAGAAAAGGCTGCACTGCTGATTGTATCTTCAGGCTCTTCTTTTTTATCTTTTACTCCAGTTTCTTGTTGCTTATTTAGCTTGGCTTTATATTTTTTTATAAAATTATCATCAAAGTTTTTATCTAGATTAAAACCTTTTTTCTCGGACGTATGTTCAGGCTTTTTTGGCTCCTGAGTGTTGGTTTCATTAACCGGAGGTTCCTCAAAGAGAGTTGTATCATCGTTAACATCAAAATTGGGGCTTATTTTAGAAGCTTTTTCTTCCCCCATACTCTGTGCATCTTGAGTTAATTTTTGCTGGAGCTGGTCAATTAATTCAGGTGAGATATCGTCATTTAAGGATGCCAGTTCATTGATATCCATTGAATCTTTATTGATTGAATTAAATGCATTCTTCTCAGCCATGTATGACTCTCTTTTCATGTTTGTAGTATGATATAAATATATTATATATGATATTTAGTCATTAGGCAATCGTAAGAGATATTGAGATGTTTATAGATAACGAAAAGTTAAAGAATCTAGTAAGAAAGCTGGGAAGTCAGAGTATTCTTGTCGTCGGAGATTTAGCGTTAGACGAGATGGTTTATGGAGATACCGAACGTATTTCTAGAGAAGCTCCGGTTATTATACTTCAGCATACTCATACAAAATTTATATTGGGCGGAGCTTCTAATGCTGCGCATAATGTTGCAGATATAAATGATGGAAAAGTTTCTGTTATTGGAGTTATAGGAGAAGATTATCAGGCTCTAGATTTAAAAAGAGCTTTTGAAGAGGCAAATATAAACTGTAGTTCTTTAATAACAGACAAAACACGAAAAACAATTACCAAGACAAGAATTTCAGGCTCTTGCTCACATTCTATTACTCAACAGATTGTAAGAATTGACAGGCAGACAAACGAACCAATATCAAAAGAAACTGAAACGAAGCTTATTGATGCAATAGAAAAACTTGTTCCAGAATATGATGCTGTAATCTTGTCTGATTATCATATTGGCACTCTTTCAGACAATGTGATAAGTGCTGTAATAAATTCGGCAAAGAAGCATCGTAAAAAGGTCATTGTTGATGCTCAAAGAAATCTAGACCGATATTACGGTGTTACTTCAATGACCCCGAATTTACCTGATACTCAAAAACATGTCGGATTTTATCTTAAGAATAAAGAAGATTATATTAAGGCCGGAAATATACTTTTAGAGCAATCTGGTGCAGAAGCAGTTTTAATAACCTGCGGGGCAGAAGGAATGGTTGTTATTGACAATAATGGTAAATATGCATATATTCCGGTGTTTAATAAGGCAGAAGTTTTTGATGTGACCGGTGCAGGTGATACCGTTACAGCCCTTTATACTCTGGCTTTAGCAGCCGGGGCAGAACCAGTCTATGCAGCTATAATTGGTAATATTGCAGCTGGATTAGTGGTCAAACAATATGGATGTGCTACTACATCTATAGAGGAAATTTTGAATTCTATTCCAGAAAAGATTAATATTGATGAAGGAGAATAAATATGAAGAATATATTCGGGAAGTTTAATATTGTTGATATAATAATCGTTTTAGGGGTGATAATAGCACTTATCATTGGTATTGCAACAACAAAACATTTCAGACAGACTGCTGATAAACAAATTGAAGCAACTTCTCCGATTACATTTCAGGTATTTTTGCGCGGTGTAACTGTAACAGGACAGGAATTTCCTGTAAAGTCTGGAGATAACACTTTTATAACAATTAGAAATGTTCCATACACAGAACTTTCTGTTGTTGATGTCAAATCAGAACCGCGCAAAACCTTTTCACCAGCTTCCAGAGGGAAAGATGCTATATTTTTAGTTCCTGATCCGGCACAACCGGCTATTTTTGATGCAGTAGTAACAATAACTGATACTGCAAAAATTACAAAAGATGGTGCAGTTGTCGGCGGAAATAAAATTAAAATGGGCCTTCCTGTAACATTAGAAGGCAATAATTATAAATTTAACGGTACTATATCTGACGTGAGAGTAAAAACAGATGCAGATATCGAAGATGCCGGTGCCAATAATACTGTTGGTTAGTACTGGGGGTGCTAAAGGTGTTTTTGAACAGCATTTTGTACAAATTTCAAAGTATATTCAAACCAATATATGATAAAAGTTTCTTCCTGCAAAAAATTGATTGGTTAATTGGAGTAAATATTCTTCTGGTAATTTTTACTTCTACAGCAGCTTCATCAGATTTTATAGGGTACTTTGCTTTGTTTGCAATGATTTTAACAGCGGTAAAGCTTTTAACAAAATCAGGAGAAAAATTTTCCTTAACTGCTGCTGATAAATTTTTGCTTCTGTATTTTATAATTGTAATAATTAGTGTAGCAGGCTCTTCTTTATTTTATTTAAGTTTAAAGGGGTTTTTCAAAACGCTGACTTATGTTGGGTTTTATGTTACTTTGATACACTATTTAAAAGATAACAAGGATAAAATTAAATATTTTCTACTTGCACTTGCAGTTTGTGCGTCAATTGAAACAATAGTTGCTTTTTTGCAAAATTTTTCATCTGTTGGTGAAATTTCCGGCTGGCAGGATACTTCAAGATTAAATCCAGAGGAAGTTATGACAAGAGTTTATGGTACATTAAAACCTTACAATCCGAATTTATTTGGAGGTTATATGCTTGCTATACTGCCATCTTTTATTACTCTGCCTAAAAGATTCGGTATTCCGGGGGTTATATTGAGTGCATCTGCAATAATTTTAACCGGATGCAGGGGAGCATATATTGGTTTATTTTTTGAACTTCTCGTATTAGGAGCAATTATTTATAAAAGACTTGAGCCGTCATATAAAAAACTTTTTACAACGGTTTCTGCTGCTATTTGTGCATTTATGGCCTTTGTAGTTGTTTCTATTTCTGCTCTTAGAGCAAGAGTATTCTCAATTTTTGCTATGAGGGGGGACAGCTCTAATTCTTTTAGATTTAATGTTTATCACTCTTGTCTTGATATGTTTAAAGATAACTGGATTTTGGGAATTGGAGTTGGAAACCAGAATTTTAGAGAAATATATGGATTATACATGAAAACCGGTTTTGATGCGTTAAGTGCTTATAATATATATCTGGAAATTGCTGTAGAAAGCGGAGTATTTGCTCTTATTGCCTTTTTAGGATTTATTATAATGCTAATAAAGAATGCGTTAAAAAATATTAAGTCAATATATGTTGTATGCGCTATTGTATCTATTACGGGTATTCTTATCCATGGCATAGTAGACACAGTATTTTTTAGACCACAAATCCAATTTACATTTTGGATAATGGCTGCTATTTTAAGAGGTAGTTATGGATACGAAAAGCAGAATTAATTTTTTGAGAGAAGAGCTAAATAAGCTTGGTTATAACTATTATGTCCTTGATAACCCTCTTGTCAGTGACTATGAGTATGATAAGCTGTTTAATGAATTAAAGGAGCTGGAAATTAATAATCCGGAGCTTATTACTCCAGACAGCCCTACGCAGCGCGTAGGAGGTATAAGCAGCGGTTTTGAAGAAGTTAAGCATAAATACAGACTTTATAGCCTTGATAATACATACAATTATGATGAGTTGCGCAAGTGGTATGAAAGAGTTACAAAAGAATGTGGACCGGATATAGAATTGGTATGTGAGCTAAAAATAGACGGGCTTGCAATTGCTCTTTCTTATAAAGACGGTATTTTTGTTAAGGGTGCAACAAGAGGAAACGGTATTGTAGGGGAAGAAATTACACAAAATCTCAAAACTGTTAAAGCGATACCGCTGAAACTTTTTGAAAAGGCGGATCTTGAAGTAAGAGGCGAAATATATATGCCTAAAACTTCTTTTGAAAAGCTTAATGATGAAAATTTAAAAAATGGAGAAAAGCCTTTTGCAAATCCCAGAAATGCAGCTGCAGGATCTCTAAGACAGCTTGACAGCACAATTACTGCAAAACGAGATTTATCTATGTTTACATACACAGCAATAATAGAGAAGGCTGAAAATTTACCTGATACACACTGGGATAGTATTCAATTTATTAAAAAACTTGGCTTTAAAATAAACCCAAATATAAAATTAGTTAAAAATATTGACGGTGCAATTGAATTCTGTAAAGAATGGGAAAATAAAAGATTTGACTTAGATTACGCTACTGATGGAGTTGTTATAAAGGTAAATCCTCTTTCCTGCCAGAGAGAAATGGGATTTACAGCAAGGGCGCCAAAGTGGGCAACAGCATTTAAATTTCCTCCAGAGGAAATGTCTACAAAACTTTTAAAAATAGAAAACGGCGTTGGAAAAACAGGGGCGGTTACTCCTGTTGCTATACTTGAACCTGTATTGCTTGCCGGAAGTACAGTTTCAAGAGCAAGCCTTCATAATTTTGATGAAATAAAGCGGCTTGATGTAAGAATTGGTGACAGAGTTCTTATAAAAAAAGCTGCCGAAATTATCCCTAAGGTTATTAAAGTAGTTGATACACCGGAGCATAATAGCTTGCCTGTATATGAACCACCTGCTTTATGTCCGGAATGTGATGCTCCGCTTGTAACCAGAGATGGTGAAGTAAATTTATACTGTTCCAATGACTTGTGTCCGTCGGTAATTAAAGCAAAACTTGAATACTGGGTTTCAAAGGATGCTATGGATATAGATTTTATCGGGCCTTCTATAATTGAGCAGCTGTTTTCATTAGGCCTTGTTAAATCTCCCGTTGATTTTTATAAATTAACCATGGATGATTTCTTAAAACTAGAGCTTGTAAAAGAAAAATCTGCCGCAAATATGTATAATTCTATTCAGGCAAGCAAAGAGCGTCCTCTTTCAAGATTTTTAACAGCACTTTCTATAAGGCATGTGGGAAAAGAAACTGCTGATATAATTGCGGGTGAATTTAGTTCTGTTGAGGCATTAATGGATGCATCTGTAGAAACTTTATCAAACATAGAAGGTATTGGTGATAAAATTGCCCAAAGTATTTATGAATATTTTCATAATCCATCTAATATTGAAATGATTGTTGAATTTAAAAAACTAGGATTAATCTTTGAAAACAATATTCAAACCAGAACCGATGAACTTGCTGGTAAAACATTTGTTCTAACCGGAACTTTAGCAAGCATGACAAGAGATGAGGCTGCAGAAAGAATTAAAGCTAAAGGCGGAAAGACATCTTCTTCCGTTTCTAAAAAGACCTCTTATGTCGTAGCTGGTGATAATCCTGGTTCAAAATTGGACAAAGCTCAAAATTTAGGTGTTATAATATTGAATGAGGATGAATTTCTGAAAATTATAGGATAAGTATATGAAAAAGAATTTAAATGTTATACAGATAAAGGGTATTAAAGGACTAATAATGCTTGTAATGGTAGGTTGCTGCCTTGTTGCGGGTTTCATCGTATTTCCAGGCTGGGTAGCAATGAACATTTGGAACGTGCTGGCGTCTTTAGTGAATAATGCTCCTTCTATAGGAATTATTCAGGGGGTATTGCTATGGGGGATTATTGTTGCTTCATATTTTACTTTTAGAAAAGAACGTGTTGTTGTTTGTATGAAAACACCTCAAGGCTTAAATGAAGAGGAACTAAAAGCTGTTTTTGCTGATATAAAAAAGCAGACTCAGGATGATAAAATAATTCAGGCAATGCTTAAGGCACGGGAAACAGAATTAAAGTTAAATGAAAAAGAAGAAGACAATAAAAAAACGGAGATTAAATAATCTCCGTTTTTTTATGAAGCTTGTTTGTTATTATCAAATATTTTTCTACCTAACCATCCTAGAATTCCGCCTCCCGCAACGGCTCCGGCTATAAGCCATTTGTTTGTTTTTGGAACCTCTTTGATTACTTCTTTGATTTCTGTAACAACTTCTTTTTTCCCTGCATTTGTAATTGATGTGCTTGTTGTTGAAGCTGTTGCTGCTGATGATACGGCATTTCTGCTCATTCCTTTCTGATAGTAAGAACTGCTTCCGCCTGTGTAATTTTTGTTTGTTCTGTAATTCTTCTCAGATTGTTTTACAATAGGCTCAAAACCGTTTTCCATAAACACTTTAGCGCTTTCTTCCGCACTTTTTGTTACATAAGGTTTATTATCAGGATAAACCGCCATGGCTTCTTTCCGCATAGTTTGAGTTTTTTCTCCAGTTTGTTGTATTAGATTATAAGCATCTTTTGCACCTTTAACTTCTGATGAAATTATTCCGTTTCTTGTGCAGTAATCAATATTTCTTGCAGTTCTGGTATTTTTTAATCTTGCTTTTTTATGTTCTGCCTGTGATTGAATTTCTGCTTGTTTTTTTTGTAGTTTTTGCTTTTTACGGCTTAAATATTGAGAATTTACTTCTTTTTTATTTTGTTTATTTGATTTTGGAGATGTTGTAACCATTTTTTGTTTCATCTCATCTTCCCAGATTTCCTGTTCTGATAAACCTTGCGGCATGACTTCGCTAAGTCCTCCTCCAAACTGTTTGTTCAGACGCTTAGCACGTTTTAATTCTTTTTTAGAAGGCGTACTAACTATTTCCGGCCTTACAATTGGTGAGTTGGCAATTAAACTTTCTGTCGGTATTTCTGCTGTTCTCATAACAGGCTTCGGTTTAATAACAGTGGGGCGAACAACAGGTTTTGGATGACATTCTCTTATTGTTTCCGGCAATTTTGCAAGTGCTGTAATTCTTGCCTTGCCAATTTTTGTCCCGTTTCTTTCGATTGTTTGCAAATAATTGTTTACTTCAACTCTAATCTGATCTTCTGTAATATTTGGATTTGAATTTAACAACGAAGTTACTAAACTTTTTACTTCTGTCTCAATAACGGCAGAGTTTGCTCTTTTACCTAGGTTAGTATTAACACTAATTGTACCGGCAGTAATTGGAGATATTTGTGACATTTTTATTCACCTTTCATTTTTTAACCATCTATAATATATAAAACATGAACAGTAAAAAAAATGCTTAATATTATTGAAATGTAAACAAATTGTTACAATCATATAGCCATATTATTGGCTATATGATATGTTAAACTATTTGGCGAATTGCTATACACTATTATGTATGAATTATCAAAAATTACTTGCAGATAATATAAAAGAACTTCGTTTGAAAAATAATCTTACACAGGATGCATTCTCTGAAAAAATTGGTTTAAGCTTAAACGGATTATCTAATATTGAGAGAAATCGTTATCAGCCGGCTGCATCAACTATAGATAAAATTTGTAAAGTATTTAACATAACTCCTGTAGAATTACTGCTTACAAAAGCAGAGTCTAATGAAGATACTATTAAAAATATTACAGTATTGCTTGCAGGTTGCTCTCCCCAAAAATTAAAAAGGATATATGAAATCATTTCAATGATGTTAAAGTTATAAAATGAGAAGCTGGATTGATTAATCAATCCAGCTTCTTTATTTATTCTTCTTCAGAAGTTTCTTCTTCCACTTCTTCTTGTGCCATATCTTCTTCATCAATAGCTTGCTGATTCATTTCTTCTTCAATTTCTTCTTGAATTTCATCAGAATCAACCGGACGTTCTTCTTCATCTTGAACTTCTTCATTATATTCATAATTTGCAGTTCTTGAAGCCTCTTCGTTTTCCATCTGAGAAACACTCTTAATATCGATTTTCCAGCCAGTTAATCTATGTGCAAGTCTTACATTTTGACCTTCTCTACCGATTGCAAGTGATAATTGATCGTCAGGTACTACAACAAGAGCATCTTTTGTTTCTTCGTCATCTGTCATAATATCAACAGATACAACTCTTGCTGGAGAAATCGCATTAACAATGTATTCTACCGGATCCGGCGACCATCTTACAATATCAATTTTTTCATTTTTTAACTCGCCAACAATAGTTTGTATTCTTGAACCTCTAGGTCCGATACATGCACCTACAGAATCAACTTCCGGATCATTTGACCAAACTGCTATTTTAGTTCTGAAACCGGCTTCTCTTGCAATAGATTTAATTTCAACAATACCATCTTCAATTTCAGGAACTTCAAGCTCAAACAACTCTCTGACGATTTCTGAATGAGCATGTGAAACAATAACTTGAGGTAATCTGTTAGTTTCTTTTACATTAAGAACAAAAACTCTTATTCTGTTACCAGGTTTGTAGTATTCACGAGGAATTTGTTCTTTTTGAGGCATAATTGCATCAGTTTTGCCAATATTAACAATTACATTTCTATTTTCTACTCTTTGTATGATACCTGTTGTTAGAGTACCTTTCTTTTCCAGAAATTCATTTAATATATTATTTCTTTCTGCATCCCTTATCCTCTGAGTTATAACCTGTTTTGCAGACTGGGCAGCAATACGTCCGAATTGTTCCGGAGTTACTTCAATCTTAACTTCGTCATCAACTTCTACTTCATCGTCAATTTCTTTAGCATCTTCTAAAGAAATCTGTGTATCAGGATCTTCGACTTCTTCAACAACTGTTTTTGTACTGAATACGCCGATTTCTCCTGTTTGTTCGTCTAAAATAGCTTCAATATTAGCAGCTTCTTTAACGTGCATATGTTTTTTATATGCAGCAACCATTGCATCACACAAAGAAGCTATTAATACTTCTTTGGATATTCCGCGTTCTCTTTCCAGCTCTTCGCAAGCTTCAAATAGTGCTGTTCCAATCTTAATCATTATTTATTCTCCTTTTTATATGTAAAATTGTATTTAGTGCTTTCTTTACCCCTAGTCAATGTATAACTTTGCTGACTGTATATTCGCTTTTGGGATTTGCAGTTCTTCTCCGTCTTCAAATCTAAAAAATTTTAAGCCTGTATTATCATCCCAATCCAGTATTTCACCTTTGAAAATTTTTTCTGTTTCTCCTTCAAGCGGTGTTTTAAGCTTTAAGCTGATTCTTCTGCCTTTGAATATTAAAAATTCTTTGTCAGATTTAAATTTTCTCTCTAACCCTGGAGAAGAAACTTCCAGATAATATTTTACAGGTATTAGTTCATCCAGAAAGTCATTGAGGCTTCTTGTAACATTTTCACAGTCATCTAAGGTAATATCTTTTTCGTATGAATAAAGATAAATCCTTAAAAACCATTTATGATTTTCTTTTATGAACTCAATTTCAATGGGTATAAGGTTAAATCTCACTGCAGTATTTTCAATGAGAGGCGTTATCTTTTCTAAGATTTCGTATCTGTTAATATCCTGCTTCATAAGACTCCTTTTATAAGCTGCTTCCGTAGTATAAAAAAAAGAACGGAAATTGGCCGTTCTTTTTTAAGAAACTATTCACACATTGAGTATACCAAATTAAAACCCATTTGTAAAGTTTTTTGATTAAGGTTTATGAATTTTTTTTATTGTAAGCTGTATCGCCTTACCTATTGCAAATAACGCAACACTAGCAAAAGGAATTGGCGTAAGCAGTCCTACAGTACCTGCAACTACAGGTAAATTATCAATGGTTACCTTTTTGGGTATTTTAGCTCCTGCCTTCTTTAATCCGGTTTTAGCAGCTTGAATTGTGCTGATATTTTTAACTGCTGGAATTCTCATACCTTTATTTTTGCACAAAAATATTTTATGGTAAAATTTAATTATAGGAATCTGAAAATGAGGATATAACAAATGACACAACAAACAAAAGAGCCTGTATCGGCAAAAGAATCTATAAGACAAACTAGAATACAAAAACTTGCAGAACTTGCAGATAAAGGTATTAATCCATACCCTTATGCATTTGATAAGGATGCTGATGCAAAAGATTTGCAGGAAAAGTATAAGGATCTTCCTGCCGGAGAAGAAACAGAAGATTTTTATTCTGTTGCAGGCAGAGTTATGGCAATACGTAACTCTGGAATGTTTATTGACTTGATGGATACTACTGGAAAAATCCAGATATTTTCTCACAAGGAAAATATGGATCCGGAAATGGTAAAGACTTTAAAGTTAGTTGATATAGGTGATATTTTGGGCTTCTACGGCTCAATAAGAAGAACTCCGCGCGGAGAATTATCTATTAAAGCTAAATCATTCAAAATGCTTTCAAAATCGCTTCTTCCACTGCCAAATAAGCAGATTAGCGAAGAAAAACTTGAACAGTTGAAAATGTATCACACAATGTCTGACACGGAAACAAAATACCGTCAAAGATATGTAGATTTAATTGTTAATGAAAGAACAAGAGATACTTTCAGAAAGAGAAGCTTGATAATACAAAAAGTTAGAGAATATCTCTATAATCAAGGATTTATTGAGGTTGAAACCCCTATGCTTCACACTCAGGCATCGGGAGCTAATGCAAGACCGTTTATGACACACCATAACGCTCTTGATATGGATTTAACTCTGAGAATCGCGCCGGAACTTCATCTTAAAAGACTCATGGTCGGCGGTTTAAATGAAAAAATCTTTGAACTTTCAAGATGTTTCAGAAATGAAGGTATTGATACCCGCCACAATCCTGAATTTACAATGATTGAACTTTATCAATCTTATGTAGATTACAATGAAATGATGGTACTGACAGAAAATCTTGTTGCTTATGTAGCTCAAGAAGTTCTCGGTACTACAAAAATCAAATACGGAGAAAACGAAATTGACTTAACTCCGCCTTGGGATAGAAAAACTATGCTCGGTGGTATAAAAGAATATACAGGGGTTGATTTTGGTGAATTCTTTACTGCAAAAGAGGCTTATGATAGAGCAAAAGCTATGCATGTAGAAGTTGATGAAGAAATGAACTGGGGACAGATTGTAGAAGCTGTTTTTGAAGCAAAAGTTGAGCCAACATTGATTCAGCCGGTTCATATTATTGATTATCCGCGTGAAATTTCACCGCTTGCAAAAGTTCACAGGGATAATGACAGATTGACAGAACGTTTTGAAACAAGGGTAAATGGATGGGAAATCGCAAATGCATTTTCTGAACTTACTGACCCTATTGACCAGCGTCATAGATTTGAGGCACAGGCACTTGCTAAAGCTAACGGTGACGAGGAAGCTATGTCAATAGATGAAGATTATATTAATGCCCTTGAATATGGTCTGGCTCCAACAGGCGGAATGGGAATGGGAATCGACAGATTGGTTATGCTTCTGACAAATTCTCCGACTATTAGAGATGTAATAGCGTTCCCTACATTAAAGAAACTTGAAGGTTAGTTATAAAGGGCGGAGCTTTAAAAGCTCCGCCCCTCTAATAAAAAGTAAATTATGAAAGAACTGGATTTTATAAATATTATCAAGCAGCAAATAGGCAGCAGTTATATAGGTGATGACTGTGCTTATCTAAAAGAGTTGGGAATTGTTATTTCTCAAGATAGTCTTGTTGAAAATATTCATTTCAAAAGAGTTTGGGCGACACCCTTTCAGCTCGGTTACAAGTCTATTGCAGTAAATATTAGTGATATTCTTGCTTCTGGTGCAAAACCTGCATATGTGACAGTTGCCCTGTCACTGCCTAATAATATTGATGGGAAATTCGTCGAAGAATTTTATAAAGGTGCTAAAACAGCTCTTCACGGTGCTGAAATCATTGGCGGAGATATTACCGGCAGTGAGCGAATTTTTATTTCTGTTACTGCAATTGGTATTACTGCCGGACGCTGTATTTCATCCCGAAGCTCTGCAAAACCCGGTTATAAAATAATTACAAGAGGAAAGTATGGTTTGAGTAGTGCCGGTTTAAATGAATTAATTCTTGGAGGTGAAAATAAAGATTTAATTAGAGCTCATTTAGAGCCTGAATTAGATGAAGAATTTTCGAGGGATATATCTAAACACATTACACAAAATTATGCAATGATGGATACGTCAGACGGCTTAGCTGACGCATTATTTAAAATCGCGGAAGCCAGCGGAGTAAGTATTGAATGCAATGAGATTGACGGAATGTTTGGTGCAGAAGATTATCATCTTGTAGCTGCAGTACCGCAAGAATTTGATAGCGGTCTTGATGGAGTGTATACTGTAGGCGAGGTTTATGAAAAACGAGATTTTGTTTTAAAAATAAATAGTAGAAAATACAATAGATATGATGAATTAAATTTATATAATCATTTTGAAAAAGGGGAGAATAATGTTTAACAAGTTTTCAGTTATAATAACTGCTGGGGGGACGTCTTCCAGATACGGCAATACAAATAAATTATTGGAAAAGATTAAAGATAAAACAGTTATTGAAGAAACTGTATCAAAGTTTGTTGATTTTGAGAATATCGACGAAATTATTATATCTGCAAATAATTCGATTATGGATATATTAGAAGATATGTTTAGTAATCCTAAAATACGAATTATTGAAGGTGGAAATACCCGCCAGAAATCAGTTTACAATGCTTTGCAGGCTGTTAATAATGAATATGTGCTTATTCATGACGGAGCTCGTCCGCTTATCAGAAAAGACACTATTGCTTATGTATTAGAGGCAGTAGTAGAGAAAGATGCAGTATCAGTTATGACAAAAACTACGGATACAATAAAAGAAGTTGACGCTGAAGGAAGGATTATTAGAACAATTGATCGTTCTAAATTATATAATACCCAAACTCCACAGGGATTTAAAACTTCTATCATTAAAGAAGTACACGAAAAGCTTCGTGACGGAAACTTTACAGACGATTGTTCAATGCTTGAACATCTTAATATTCCTGTATATATTGTTAATGGAAGTTACACAAACATTAAGATTACTATAAAAAGTGATTTGGATTTTGCAAAACTTTATATTTAACTATTGAGGCTAGAATAAACTATTGATGTTTTTAATGAATTACTTCTTTAGTTTACCCCTTTATATGTATTTTTACGCGTAATTATTCTGCTTTATGGTTCAATAGAGAAGATTTCAACATAACTTTATAGTGGTAACACAAGGTGGTATCACTATGAGAAAATTTCTGACAATACTTTTAATACTTATATATACAGCAGTTTATACTCCTGTATTTGCTGCTATAACAACACAAACAAGTACAATTTCTAAGATTGAAAACGATATTTACGGTTTTGAATACAAAAATGAAAGTGCTCAAAACAGAGTTGCTAGACTTGAAAAAACTATATACGGCAAAGCATCTACCGGAGATATAAATAAAAGGGTCAAACGGCTTTCGGGTGATATTTCTGCTGATGTAATCGGGTTGGAAATCAATCCTACAGAAGATACTTTTGCTGAAGCGGATAAGATTGCGGCAGACAGTACTGTTAATTATCCTGTTGTCGATGAAATTGAAAAAAAGCTGTTTAATAAAACTTATAAAGACAGAGATTTTCATACACGTATTGTAACTATCGAGAAAAAGTTATTCGGCAAAGTTTATGATGTAGATGATTATTCTACAAGAATGGACAGAATTAAAGCAGAGGTAATGCCGGATGCTGTAAGCGATACTGATAGATTTGCCCATGAATACAGAGATAATCGTGATAACAGCCTGAGTTCAAATGATTTAGGTGGAACTCTAAGAAGCAGGTTCGGCATGCCTTTTGGCCAGCGAAATTATACAAGACCGTATGCAAACTATGGTGATGAATTTACTGGCGGAGCAGCACCAGCTCAAACATACAACCCTAGTTTAAATGATGAACTTGCACAAATGGAATACGAAACTTTCGGTACAGAATTTTCTAATGAAGATACAGCTACACGCATTAAACGTCTTAATAGTGTAAATAAGGCAAAAAAATCTTCTTCAAAATATGATTCGCAAAAATTTAGCCAGCGAATGTCTACTGCCATGGAGATTGGTGCAATGATTCTCATGATACTAGCAATGGTATTATAAAATTATTTTCTGCCGGTGTTTATATTAATAATATCAGAAACCCACGGAATATAACTGTAAAGTCCCATAAATGAAGTAATTGCTAGATATAAAATCAACGCGGTTGTTAAGCCTTGTATCGCTGATAAGCCGAATAAAAATGGCAGCGGCATATTGGCAAAATACGGAATAGCATTTATAAGCGGTATTCTATATAGAATTGCATATACAAGCTCTGCTAAAGTAGCTATTATAAAATATAATATCGAAAGAAATATTGACTGCATAATATGATAAAGCAGAAACGGCGTTACATGCTTCTTCATAATCGCTGCTATCAGCAGCCATATAAAACCAGCACCACCAGCAGTAAGATATGATGCTGCAGATATAATTCGCTCTATAGGATATATTTGTTTAGAAGGTCGCAACGATATCATCCTTTCTGTAATCTTCAATAAAATCATCTAAAACCTGAATAAATACAAGTTTGTATTCATCATTTTCCGGACGCATATTTACTGCTGCTCTATATGAATAAATTGAACGTTCAATTTCATTATTCATATAGTATACATTTGCAATAAGTACGTAAATGCTCGGATCAAGTTTATTAATCTTCAAAGCTTCTTTATACTGTGCTTCTGCTTCTTTATATTTTTTGATATTTGAGTACAGGTTGCCTGATAAAATATAAGCATTTGCTTCATTAGGATTTGCCTCGACAGCTTTTTTATAAAGCTCTGCTGCATCTTCATAATCCTTAAAATCTGATTTTGCTATTGCATAGCAGATATAAGCTTTATAATTGTCACCTGGCAAAGCAATTGCTTTTTCAAAATAATCATAACACTTTTCTTTATCTTTATTTACAGCAAGAGTATTTGCTATACACAAAGCTACTGTTTTATTATCAGGAGCAAGCTTGAATACTTTATAATAATATTCCAGAGCTTTATTGTAATCAAAGAGCTTAAAGCATACATTTCCTAAATCTACAAGTGCTGTCAAATTTTCCGGATCAAGTGATAAAGCTTTTTCATAGTATGCTCTTGCTTCAACATAATCTTCAAAATCATGGTATAAAAGAGCTATCGCATTATAAACTTCTGGATCTTGAGAGTTGAAATCAAGAGTTCTATTGTAATAGTGTAATGCTTTAGGAAAATTCTTTAATTCAGCATACGTATTAGCCATATTGTAATAAACAAGATAATTGCTAGGATTTACGAGCATGGCCTGATTAAAATATTTTAAAGCTTTTTTGTACTCTTTAGAATAAAACCATATACTGCCAAGATTTAAAAGTGTCTGCAAATCTTTAGGATCAATTTCCAGAAGACTTTCGTATACAGAGATAACTTTTTCATACTGATTGTCCATTGCATAATACTTTGCAAGCTCATGGTAGTGCTCGGTATTATTTGGTTCTAATGCCATTTTTAAAACTGTTTTCTCTATCGCCTTATTTAATTCTTTTTTATCCATAATTAATTATCTCTCAATATTTTCGTATTCTGAGTATTCTTTTGATTCTTGCAGCCAGGTTTCTCTTGGAATGCTGAATGCATGGTTCCAAAATTTTTCTATAGCGTAAGTATCTCGCTCATCCTGATGAAGAATATGCACAACCACATCACCGTAATCAATCAGATTCCATCTGTTTTTTACATCATTTTCCCTTCCCAGAGGCAATCTGGAAAAAGTAGTTTTTACTTTATCGGCCAGATTTTCTGTTAATGCTTTAACCTGTGTATTAGTTTGTGCAGAACAGATTACAAAATAATCTGCAAAAGATGAAACATTGCTGATATTTAATATTGAAATATCTTTTGCAATTTTTTCATCCAAAAATCTTGCAATTACGCATGCCAGCTTATACGATGTTATATCTATACTCATTCTAACTCCAACATATTTATTCTATTTTTATGTCTTCCGCCTTCAAATTCTGTTTCAAGCCAGATATCGACTATATCTAAGGCTAAACCCGTACCTGTAATTCTCTCTCCAAGGCACAAAATATTAGAGTCATTGTGCATACGTGTCATTCTGGCTGTAAAAGTATCAGTACAGTGTGATGCTCTGATTCCTTTAAATCTGTTTGCAGAAATGGACATTCCAATACCGGTTCCGCAAACAAGAATACCTCTATCACCACTAAGAAGTACATTTCGCGCTACTTCTTTGGCAATAACAGGATAATCGCATGAATCTTCAGAGTAGCAGCCATAATCTTTTACTTCAACTCCGTGTTCTTCCAGATGTGCTTTTATCAAATTTTTTAAGTTATACCCGCCATGGTCTGAACCGATAAGTATTCTTGTCATATGAAGTTTCCTTTTTTGTTACAATTGTAACATTTTTGCAATAATTTATCAATAATTTACATTTTTTATATTTAATATAGATATGTTAGGTTGTATAAATTCTGTTAATCCAATGTTCCGTGCTGCAATATCTGATAAAGATATTGATAATTTTGAGCATGCAAAACAGCATTTCAGTGACTGTTACTTAATGACAACGCTGGAAACGCTTTCTCACACACCTAACGGTAGAAAAGTATTAAAAGAACAGATTCAGTATGACGATAATAATCCAAAGCTTCTTAACTGCTATTTATACAAAGAAAATGGAGAAAAGGAAAAATATACAGTTCCAACGAATGCAGTTGTTAAAGGATATGAAAAGCTATACAGACTTCAGCCTAATGAAATAATTAGAAGCATGGATGTATCAGTTGCAGAATATGAGAATAAATATAAGTCTAAACCATGGATTTGCAGAGTAACCGATACATTTAAATCTTATTCATTCGAGAATAACCTTCCATCTCACTTTATGAAAGTTTTTACTGGTATTGAGCCCCGCATTATTGCAGAAACAGACTTCAACCTCGATTTGTCCGGATATAAGAATGAAGTTATGGAGTTGTTCAAACGCATGGACAAAGAAAAAAATCATAGCTTTGTAATAGGTACGGGTGTAAAAATGCTTGACGGAAGAACTTGGCATGTATACATAATTGAAGATGTTGATTTAGCTGATAATACAATAACCGTTAAAGAAAAAAGAGGTAATACTCCAAGAAAAATGAATATTGAAACAGCACTCAACACTTTTAAGTTTGTTGTAGGATATTTTAACAGCGACCTTGGAGTGAATATTAAAAAGGAATCTCAACAATAAATGTTGAACCGTTATTTACTTCACTAACTAATGATATCTTACCTTCATGAAGTTCTACGAGTTCTTTTGTAATGGTAAGCCCTAAGCCGGTTGAACTTTCTTTTTTTGTATAAGCACTGTCAAGCTGGACAAATTTGGCAAAGATTTTTCCATGGTATTTTTTATCAATTCCAATGCCGTTATCATGGATTGCTATTTTGAAAGTTTCATCATTTGCACTAATTGAAATATCAACATTATTATTTTCAGGGGAATATTTTATTGCATTACTTATTAAATTATATAATATCTGCTGAATTTTTTGATAATCAGCGAAGACTTCAAAATCAACCGGCATATCTTTATTCAAAACAATATTCTTTTTTTGTGCCAGAGGCATAAGTATGTTACATGCTTCGTTTACTGCCCTTGAAATCCAAAAAGAACTTTTAACAATTTTCATTGCATTTGCTTCAATTTTTGACATATCCAAAACTTCATTAATCATTCCAAGAAGATGCGTTGCAGAAACCTTAATATCATTAATATATTCTTCCTGCTTTGAATTAAGGTTTCCATACAGCTGGGCTGAAAGTATATCCGAAAAACCTAGGATTGAGTTTAAAGGTGTTCTTAATTCATGAGAAATATTGGCAAGAAATTCATTCTTTACCTTATCCGCTTCCAGTATTCTCTCGTTTTGCTCTTTAATTGTCTTGTAAGCTTGATTTTTTTCTAAAATTCCATCCTTCAAGGCTTTAAGCTGAAGCTTAAACACATTAGAGAGCTCCATATCTTTAAGAATATATGAAAATACTGATGAAACCGCATTTAATACATCCAGGTCCGCATTGCTGTAAAATCCATCTTCTCGTTTTGACAAAAGAATTATTCCAAAAACAGTAGATTTTATTGAAATTTTCGATAATATATAAGATTTCTGACGACTACCCTGTAACTCTACTGCTTCTATAAATTCAGAAGATGCATCAAATATTTTTCCCTCTTTTGAAAAAGCAAAATGCTTTAAATTGCTATTTAGTTTAAAAGTTTTATCTATTTCATAATTACTGTGTTTTTTGTATGTATACTTTAACTGTAGGCTATCTGGATTGAGAAAATAGATAAATCCCTCATCAAAAATTAATATCTTTTCAAGTTTGCGGAAAACATCCGCACTGTTATTTATATCTGTTTCAAACAGTGATGGTACGAGTTTTAAAATTTTTTCTGACGATAATAAAGCCAATTTTCCCCCTTGATTTACCCTTTTTATATAAGGCGGACAAGTTGTATTGTCCAGCCTCCAATCTTAATTTACCCCTTTTGTTTACCCCCTAGCCTGCTGAAAGAGAAAATATATCGTATATTTCTTGATCTGAAAGTTCTGTAATAATTTTTTCACCTTCATAAACTGCTAAATCAGCAAGTTCTTTCTTTGATTTTAGCATTTCGTCAATTTTTTCTTCAAAAGTTCCTAGTGTTATCAAACGATGAACCATAACATTTTTATCCTGCCCTATACGATAGGTTCTATCCGTAGCCTGTTCTTCAACAGCAGGATTCCACCAGAGGTCATAGTGAATAACGTTTGTAGCACTCGTAAGGTTCAAACCTGTACCGCCGGCCTTAAGAGAAAGTATCATTACTTTTCTATCATCATTATTTTGAAAATCTTCTATTAAATGTTCTCTTTGTGGAACAGTTAAAGATCCATGGAAGAATGAAGGTTCCGAACCGCATTCCTCACAAAGAATTTTTGTAAGCAAATCACCCATTTCTTTATATTGGGTAAATATAAGAGTCTTTTCGTTATTATCAAGTATACTTTGAACTAGTGATACACACTTTTCAGCCTTTCCGGAAAGCTCTTTTGAAGTTTCACCGCTTTTTAAGAATTGATAAGGGTGGTTACAGATTTGTTTTAATGCTGTAATGAGCTTAAATATATTCCCTCGTCTGTTTACTCCGGTAAACCCGCTGATTTTTTCCATCATTTCGTTAAGAGTTTTTTCATATAATATAGCCTGAGATTTAGCAAGATAGCAGTAGTCATTCATAACCATCTTATCCGGAAGGTCAGAAATTACATGCTTGTCAGTCTTAAGGCGTCTTAATACAAATGGAGAAACCGACAGCTTGAGTTTTGAAGCTCTGGATTTCTCTTTAAATCTCTCAATAGGCACAGCATAACTCTTTTGAAACTCTTTTAATGAACCTAAATAACCTTTATTAATGAAGTCAAATATACTCCACAGCTCAGTAAGCCTGTTTTCTACCGGTGTACCTGTCATTGCTATTTTTATATCTGATTTTAGAGATTTGATTGCAAGAGTCTGTGCAGTATCAGGGTTTTTAATATTCTGTGCCTCATCAACAACAACCATTCCCCACGTGTTTTTCTTCATCTCTTCAACATCAATACGCATAATTGCATATGTCGTTAGAATTACATCGCACTTTAAATCAAGTTTTCTATCAATTCCATGATATGTTGCAGTCTTTAATGAAGGAGCAAACATTTGAAGCTCCTTCATCCAGTTTCCCATCAGTGTGGTAGGACAGACAACAAGAACTGGATTCTTTAGCTTATTTTCTTCTTTTAATTTTAGTATAAGGCTGATAACCTGTATCGTCTTACCAAGCCCCATATCATCAGCCATACAGCATCCGAACCCCTTTGAAATATTGGTCCATAGCCATTTAAGACCTGTCATCTGGTAAGCTCTTAGGTCACCTTTTAAGTCTTCCGGCTGTGTTACTTCTACCGGTTTTGCAAAGTCTTTTATGACATTAGCGTATGCCTCATCATAGTTAAAGTCATAATTTTGCAGCTGGCCTGACATTGAAGCATGAATAAGTTCAAGACGAGTCATCTTCTTATGGTTAGCATTTTTTATCTGCTCTACAAGCTTCTGGCCTTCTGCCTTATCTACAAGAATATACTTGCCATTATATTGTATCAAGCCATTGCTCTCACTAACAAGCTTATTAAATTCCTCAAGAGAAATCTTTTCATCCCCCAGAGAAACTTCATAAGAAAATTCAAGAATATCGTCTAGAGAGATTGCACTGCTTGAAACGGTATTAAATATATTCATTAAATCATCAGAACGGGAAGCTTTAACTTTTGCATTAATAGAAGCTCTAGGAACAATAATATTAGTAAGTTCTTCCGGTAATACAACATCTATTTGGGCTTTCTGGAGGTAATAAGCTGTTTGAGCAATAATTTTATAAACCTCGTTTAGATTTAATGTCAGCGCTAGCTTATCCTCATCTTCAAAAAGAGTTTCAAGCTCAGGCATATATCGTACAGCATAATTAAGCTGTTTTTCAATAATTTTACCAATGTCATCCGTATCAAGCTCCCAAATCTTATCATTTTGATACAAATCATCAAGCATTATTGTTTCATTTGTTTTACGGTTTTTGATATGAATTTTAAGTTCAAATTCATCGTCACTGACTTTATTTACTTTAAAGAATGGAATAAGATCATATTTACCGAGATAAAGCTCATCCAACCACTGTGCAATGTTTTCAGCAACATCTTTACCTTTAAGCAGCGAACGCTGTTCTAAATCCTTAATCATATAATGTCCGGATTTAATGTCTTTGAAACGATAAGCTTTTATCCCTAAAAATTTATAAATAAGATAATTTAGATATTCTCTAATAAATCTTTCAACGAAGTTCTTTGGCTTAACGCCCTTAATAAAAATATTTTCTGGCAGATTTCTCTCGAGCTCATTAATTATTTTAGCAGATTCTTTATTTGAAATAATAGGTTCGTATACTATACGGAATGACCCGCCCGCCGGGCCTTCTTTCTTATGAACAGTTGGTATAAAATAAAGCTTTTCAATAAGCTTCATAACAAAGTGAGTTAATTTATTAAAATAAGCAAAAGTTTGTGTAAGAGATGAAAAATCAATTACCTCCCCAAATCCGCCAAAGTAGTCAAGAACTAAATCAAGAGGCATAACATAGCCAATTTGGCCATTAACCTCTTTAGACGTAAATCGGAACATTGACCCCTTTGATTTTAAATAAAATTGAAAGTTATTTGTGGGGGTTACAAAGAATGATAATTTAGGATTTTCAGCCGTACCGTCATTAATAAGCAGAAAATCAGTATTTCTGACAGGTGAATTAGGTGATAAAAATATCCCCTCAAATTCATCTTCAACAAGCTGGTATATCAAGCTCAAAGTATATCGAAAATCTTTATTTTTAAATCCTTCCGGATTTTCACTAAGATTAAAAAAGAATTCATCTACATTATTTTTTTTGAGTGATAAATCTATATCTAAAGGTTTTGTTGCTGTCATAAAATCTCTCTTTGTACTCTCCGGTAGAAGTATTCGGGCTATAAGCCCGAACCTTAATACCTTATCTTTTACTTTATTAAACTGTCACAATCCATTTCATCAGGCTTTTTAATACCCATTAATTGAAGTATTGTAGGAGCAACATTGCATAATGCTCCGTCTTCTTTCAGTTGAATATCCTTTGGACCGTTAATTATAACAAGCGGAACTTCATTTGTAGTATGTGCAGTTTGCGGTTTACCAGTTTTTTCATCAACCATAACTTCCGCATTACCGTGATCTGCTGTAAGAACCATTGTTACATTATTTTCTTTACATTTTTCTGCAATTTTACCGACGCATTCATCAACAACTTTGCAGGCTTTTTCAGCTGCTTCTAGAACACCTGTATGCCCTACCATATCAGGATTTGCAAAGTTAACTAAAATAAAGCCGTAATCTTTATTTTCTATTGCTTTAAGAACATTTTCGCAAACTTCATATGCACTCATTTCCGGCTGCAAATCGTAAGTTGCAACTTTTGGAGAAGCAACAAGCTTTCTTGTTTCATGAGGTTTTGGCTCATCAATACCACCATTAAAGAAGAAAGTTACGTGAGCATATTTCTCAGTTTCGGCAGTTCTAAACTGGTTAATACCGTTAGCTTCCAATACATCACCAAGGATATTAACAAGCTGTGTCTTAGGGAATGCTACAGGGAATGTAAATGTAGCTTCATAACTTGTCATTGTGCAGTAGTAAATATTTTTAAGCACTTTCTTTCTGTTAAAACCGTCAAAATCAGCAAAATTTATTGCTTTGGTTATTTCACGCGCTCTATCAGGTCTGTAGTTAAAGAATATAATAGCATCATTGTCATGAATTCTGCTTGTATTTACCCCTTCTTCTCCCCCAATTGCTGCAGGGAGAACAAATTCATCGGTAATACCGTTTTCATAAGATTTTTTAACTGCCTCAACCGCAGAAGAAGCATGTTCTCCTTCACCAAATAATAAACAGTTATAACCTTTTTCAACCCTATCCCATCTGTTATCCCTGTCCATGATATAGTATCTTCCGATAACAGAAGCAACCGGGGGAAGGTTGTATTTTTTTAGTTCATCTTCAACGGTTTGCAAGTAAGTGCATGCACTTGAAGGAGGTGTGTCACGACCGTCAAGGAATGCATGAACATAAACTTTTTTTAGCCCTTCATCAGCAGCCAGTTTAATTAAAGCTAAAACGTGGTCTAACGAAGAATGTACTCCGCCTGTTGAAACGAGTCCGTATATATGCAGAGAAGAATTATTTTTCTTGGCATGCTCAATCGCTTCCAGAAATTTTTCATTTTTAAAGAATGAACCGTCTTTTATAGCTCTGTTAATTTTTGATAAATCTTGATAAACAACTCTTCCTGCACCGAGATTTAAGTGGCCGACTTCGCTGTTTCCCATTTGTCCGTGGGGAAGCCCTACATATTCACCATCAGCATGAATTTTAGTAGATGGATAGTCTTTTATTAATTCAGGAACATTAACAGGGTGCGCAAGTTTAGTTGCATCATATTTTTCAGAGCCGGTAGAAATTCCCCAGCCGTCCATAATACATAACAATACTCTATTAGTCATAGTTATAATCTCCTCTTAAAAAGTCTTTTAACCCTATAAGTTTATGACAAAGAGGCATAAATGTAAAGAGGAAAGCTGGTATCATACTCCCTTTATTTTAGCAAATATTAATTTTTGTAAAGATAAATTTGCAAGCTGAAAATCAGTCAGTATAATGGTTTTAGTAATTTTGCACAAGAACGTGTAAAAATATATAGCATTTATATAGCAATTTTTATTTCGTTTGTGTGTTTAGATATATAAGACCAAAAAGATGTAAATATTTATGGGATTAAAAAAGTAAGTTGTAAAATATAGGAGTAATTAGTTATGTCAGATGAATTAACAATTCAACCAGGGGTAAATCCTCAAATCCAACCAAAGAAAACTTCAACAACACCTTATGCATTAGGCGGTGCTGCAGTAGGTGCAGCTGCTGGTTGGGGCGCTTCTGCTCTGTACAAAGGAACACCTAGTGCAAAGTCTTATGAAGAGCTTATTAAAGATGCAAATGAAAAAGATGTAGTTGACCTTAAAGCAAAAAAAGAAGCTTTAGATAAAGCTGAAAAAGAATTAGCAGATGCAGGCAAAGTTGTCTATGATGGAAAAGAAAAAGAAGCTTTGGACAAAGCTATAAAAGCACGCGATGAAGAATTAGCGAGATTAACAGAAACAAAATCAGGTAATTCTAAAGTTTTCCAAGCTAAAAACTGGGATAAATTAGGAATTGATGCTACTGATCTTCCTACAACCAATGAACGAACTGGTAAACCTTTTACTACAAATAAAGGAGCTAGTACATGGGAAAAAGAAGTCAGGGGTGAATACAATCGCTTAAAAGCTGAATATGATAAAGCTGTACACGATTTAAATTCAAGACTTGGCAGTGGTGATGAACAAAAATTAATCCAGCATAAATTTGATATTCAGAAATATTTAGATGATTCTTATAATGCAAATAAGAAAGTAAAGCCAGATAAATTAGATAAGTTGTTTACGACCGAAACAGGCTGGGGTAAACATACTTATGAATATACAAGAGCAGAAAAGGTTGCAAATACTATTATACCTTCTGTAGGAAAAGATCCTAATAAACTTACAAATGCACAGGTTCAAGCTTTTGCTGAAAAACTAGACAATGGGGCTGCAACTCCTGCAGGTTATCGCAGCAGAACAGTATTTGAAGTCGTAGAAGGTAAGAGAAAACCTGTAAAATACGCTTTTAGTTCTGATATGTTTAATGAGTTTAGAAACTCTGAAAATGCAAAAGTTGCAGAACAAAGAACAGAGTTAATTGAGTCATTATTAAATAGAGCAAAAGAAAATATTGGCTTACAAAAACGCCAGGCTAACTTTGTAAAAGATTTTATTGAAACAGTTCCAGATTCAACTGCAGAAAAAACAGGCTTATTTAATACAACAAAAGGTGGTAGAAAAGAAGTTAAAATAACAAATATTATATCAGAAGCAACTTCTAACCCATCTTTCTATGATAAAGACTTAAATAAAGTTGCAAAAGCAATTGAAAAGAATGGCGGAGCATATACTACAATGCCAACAGGATTAAAAGGTTCCTATGCAGGTGCGAAAGACTTGCAGCAATTACAAGAAATGATTCAATCAAGAAAAGATGTTTTGAAAATGTTTAATCAGGAACAACGTGCTCTTGCAAAAGATTTAAGAGCTTGTGTTGATGACCATGCAGTATTAAAACAGCTTGAAGAAAAAATTGCAGATGTTAGAAATGCAGATGAAGGTGTTGCTAAAGCGAAAGAAGCTATCTTTAAGCAATTCCCAGGTTTAGCAGAAGGCATTGAAAAAGCTGGTTTAACTCAAAGTGAAGCAATGGAAAAAGAAAGTTATAAAAAGTTAGCCAAAGTTGTAGAAGACAAGCAAGCTCTTTATGACAAGGTTGCAGCAGAAAAAGGCAAGGTTAACGAAACCGCTAAAAAAGCAGCAGAAGAAGTTAAAAATAAAGCGAAATCAGAACTTGATGACTTAGTAAAAACTCTCAATAGTAAAGTTAAAGGAATGAGCGGTGGTGCTAAAGCTGCTGTAATTGGCGGTCTGGCTGTAGTCGGTGGCTTAATTGGAGCTAATATGGCTAAATCAAAAAATAAAAATGCAGAAGCTGCAGCAAGACAAATTATTGCGTAGCTGCAATCAATAACTAATAAAATATATTTTACAAGCAATAATGAAACCGATTAAACTTATTTAGTCGGTTTTGTTTTTGTGTTATTATACTTTATGCTGCAGGGAGGAGAGAATGACTAAAATAAAAAATTTTGTATTAAAACATCCTGAATTATTTACAATTCTGGGATTAACCATATTATTTTACTTTATATTTTTTCACAATATATGGGCATATGCATTGATGGATGTTGATGAATCAAGATATGTATCAATGTCAAAGGATATGTTTCATACGAAAGATTTTCTTACATTGTATTTAAATAAACAATTCTTTTTTGAAAAGCCACCCCTGTATTTTTGGGGAGAATGTTTATCGTTTGCTTTTTGGGGCAGGGTAACAGAATTTACAGCTCGATTTCCTGTTGCTTTAGACGGTATGTTATGCTGTTTTACTGTATATTTTTTAGGAAAAAGAATTATATCACGTGGTTACGGGGTTGTTTCATCTTTAATTTTTGCAACATCTCTAGAATTTTTAATCCTGGCAAAATTTGCCATTCTTGATATTGTTGTTGCAACCTGTACCGGATTTTCTTTATGCTTTGGAATTTTTACTAATTTTTGCCAAGAAAAACATAAAAAATACTGCTGGTGGTTATTCTATATTTTTTCAGGCCTTGCTGTTATGGCAAAAGGAATCCCTGGTTTTGTAATACCGTTTGGGTCTATGTTTTTCATCTCATTATATTCGAAAAATTTTAAAGAAATCTTTAAGCCACTATACTTTATTCCGGGTATAATCTTATTTTTATTAATCACATTGCCTTGGCATATTATTATGCTAAAAATGCATGATCCTTTGTTCTTTGAGGAATATATCGTAAAACACCACATTGAGCGTTTTATTGGAGGGAATGAGCTTGGAAGAGAACAACCGTTCTATTTCTATATATTGACTTTATTATGGGGATTTTTCCCTTGGATATTTTCAGTACTTGCAGTTTTTATAAGAAAAATCGTTAAAAAGGATTTTGTATTTAAGAATGTTACTAATATCCAAAAATTTTTGGTTTATAACGGAATTATAACCTTATTTGTTCTGGTATTTTTCTCTGCATCTGATACTAAGCTTGTTACATATATTCTTCCTATATATGGCTCTCTGGCATGTCTTGGAGGTTATATATGGACCAGATATATAGAAAAAGGCGAATACAGTAAAATTATTAACATAACTGTCTATATATTAGGCGGAATATTTATTCTAGCTTCAATAATAGCATTATTCACACCTTTATACTTGCCAGCTCAGCTTAATAGTGATATTGCTTCTGCAAAACCGCTTTGCATATCACTATTATTTATTGCAGGTTTAGCTTCTATAATTTTTGCAAAAAAAGAGAAGTATATTGGAGTTTTCTTTACGTACGTACTATTTATGCTTATTCTTTCAGCGTTCGGAACAGAAAAATTCTTTGAAATTGACTATAAATTTGGGCAAGATGACCTGATGCGTTTTGCAGAATATGCAAAGGTACATAATAAAACACTAACTGCATACAAATTTGATCGAAAATATTCATTAATTTTTTATAGCGGTCAACCTGTTGAATATGGACTTTTCTATAACATTGAAGATTTAAAAAATGAATTAAAAGAGCAAAATAATCTTGTAATAGTTCAATATAAACATATGAATAAAGACTTTAAAAATTTGAATTACAAAGTCATTGATAAAGGGCGTAAATATATGCTTATAGAAAAGAGATAATTTTACAAACCTTAATATGTTTATGTGTTAGATTATAGTTATGGCAAAATTTATACCTTTACATATTCACTCGGAGTTTTCACTTCTGGATGGGACAATAAGAATAGGGGATTTGGTAAACTACGCCAAAGAAAATGAACTTCCCGCTATTGCTGTTACAGACCACGGTGTAATGTACTCTGCAATTGAGTTTTATGAGAAAGCTAAAGAAGCCGGGATAAATCCACTTATTGGCTGTGAATTTTATGTGCATGATGGAGATATACATGTTCATGACAATTCTCATAATCCTTTGTATCACCTAATTTTAATATGCAAAGACGCTAAAGGTTACGCAAACTTAATCAAGCTAGTATCAACTGCGTGGTGTGAAGGTTTTTATTACAAGCCTCGTATTAACTTTGAGCTATTAAAAGAGCATCATGAAGGACTTATCTGTGCATCTGCCTGTTTAGGCGGTGAAGTCTTGCAAAACCTTTTAAAAGGAGATTATGCGAAGGCTAAAGAAACAGCACAGAGATATAAAGATTTATTTGGAGATGATTATTATATTGAGCTGCAGGATCACAATTTGGAAGATCAAAAGCGTACAAATCCTGATTTGATTAAAATAGCAAAAGAGCTTAATATCAAAATGATTATTACCAATGACTCCCATTATCTTAGAAGAGAAGATGCAGATGCTCAAGATACTCTTCTTTGTCTGCAAACAAATGCTGATAAAGATGATCCAAACCGCTTCCATTTTCCTAACAACGAATTTTATATTAAATCAAAAGAAGAGATGCGTAAGGCATTCTCCTGGATGGACGATGAAACTTTTGAAGAATGCGTGAAAAATACAGAAGATGCGGCTTCAAAATGTAATGTAGAAATTGAGCTTGGAAATGCACCTCTCCCTCATTATGATGTGCCGGAGGGTTACACAAACGAAACCTACTTGCAGCATATTGTATATGAAGGTTTGAAAAAACGTTACGGAGAAATATCTGACGATTTAAAATCTCGTGTTGATTATGAGCTAAGTGTAATAAACAAAATGGGGTTTCCGGCATACTTTCTTATAACCTGGGACTTTATACATTATGCTAAAACACATAATATTCCAGTAGGCCCCGGCCGTGGTTCTGCTGCCGGAAGTGTAGTAGCCTATGCCCTTGAAATTACTGATTTGGATCCGATAAAACATAATCTGTTGTTTGAAAGATTTCTTAACGAAGAGCGTTTTACAATGCCCGATATTGATATTGACTTCTGCATTGAAAAACGACGTCAGGTTATAGATTACGTAACCCAAAAATATGGTGAAGACAGAGTCTGTCAAATTATAACTTTTTCAACTTATGCACCTAAAGCCGCATTTAAAGGGGTTGCAAGGGTATTAAAAGTTCCATTTTCAGAAAGTAATAGATTAGCCGGGTTAATTGAACCAGCTATTGAAATTGCTGCAGCTACAAATCCAAAAGCGAAATGGTTGAAAGATGCTGTAAAAGCTGAGGGATCAGAACTAAAAAAACTCTATGACGAAGATTATCAAATTTTAAATCCGGAAACTGGAAAAACAGTTGGTTTTAAAAAGCTGATAGACATGTCTATTGCTATTGAAGGCTTAAAATGCGGAACAGGTACTCATGCTGCCGGCGTAATTATTTCACACGCACCTTTAGATACAATTATTCCTGTTCAGCCGTCAAAAGATGGTATTGTACAGACCGGCTATCCGCCGCATGAAGTAACAGAAGTTTTATCACTTTTGAAAATGGACTTCTTAGGGTTAAGAAACCTCACCATGATATACAAAACCGTTGATATGGTTAAAAAATACCGCGGTGTTGATATAGATATTAACAATATTCCTCTCGATGATAAAGAAACATATAAAATGCTGGTTCGAGGAGAAACTATAGGAGTCTTCCAATTAGAATCACAGGGGATGATTAACCTTGTTAAACGTCTAAAACCAGACGTATTTGAAGATTTAGGCGCTCTAGTGGCATTATTCAGACCGGGGCCGCTTGGTTCTGGTATGGTTGATGAGTTTGTTGCCAGAAAACATGGTATAAAAAAAGTTACCTATGCTCATCCGCTTTTAGAGCCGATTCTTAAAGATACTTATGGAACAATTGTATATCAAGAACAGATTATGCAGGTATTCCAGACTCTTGCAGATTATTCTCTCGGTGAAGCAGATATTGTCCGACGTATGATGGGTAAGAAAAAAGTAGAGGAGATGCAAAAACAAAAGGGTAAGTTTATTGAACTTGCTTCTACTCATCATGATATGAAACCTGATGATGCTGCAACTTTGTTTGAACAGATAGAAGCGTTTGCTTCATACTGCTTTAACAGATCACACTCTGCAGCTTATGCATTTGTAGCCTATCAGACAGCTTATTTAAAATGTCATTTCCCTGTAGAATACTTATCAGCATTACTTTCCAGCGTATCGGATAATAAAGACCAAACTCAGCTATATATTGAAGAAGCTCAAAAATACGGAATAAAGGTCTTACCTCCTGATATAAACCATTCTTATTTAGAATACACACCTGATGGCGAAAATATAAGATTTGGTCTTGCTGCAATTAAGCAGGTCGGTGAACCTGTAGTAGAAGCGATTATTAAAGAAAGAGAAGAAAATGGCGAATTTTCAAGTATTTTCGATTTTTGCAAGAGGGTAGACGCAAAATTCGTTAACAAAAAATCTCTTGAAGGTCTGATAAAAGCTGGTGCCTTTTCAAATATAGAAAAGAGCAGAAAACAGCTATTTGATAATATGGATCATATTCTTGATGTTACATCAAAAGAGGCAAAGGACCGTGCAATGGGGCAGGTAAGCCTGTTTGCTGCAATGGGTGCTGATGATGGATTCGCTAACGTACAATATCAGCTTGTGGGCAGTGATGCAGAGTATACAGACAAAGAAATTCAGCAATTTGAAAAAGAGTTTTTAGGTTTTTACGTAACATCACATCCTCTTTTCTCAATCAGAGATAAACTGCAATTTCTTATGACTCACAGAATTACAGAACTGGCTGAGCTAAAAGAGGAAGAAGAAGTTACCATATGCGGGCTTGTAACTGCAACAAGGCAAATTCCTACCAAAAAAGATCCATCTAAATTCCTTAGATTTGTAACTGTTGAAGATTTAACAGGTAAAGTAGATTGTGTATGTTTCCATAAAAAACTTCTGGAATACGGTGAGCTGCTAGAACTGGATAATAAAGTTGTTGTTACAGGACGAATTCAGCATAGAGGAGAAGAGCAGATAAGCTTGCTTATTGACAGTGTAAAATCAGTAGAAAATGCAAATATTGTAACTGTAAGTCTTAAAAGAGATATTAAGTACGAAGAACTTTGCGGTATAAAGAACATATTGGCCAAACATCACGGAGATGATCCGGTTATGTTTAAACTTCCTCCTGTAGAAGGGTATTCCGCTAAAATACTGACATCTCCAGTATTCTGGGTAAATTCTACGAACGATTTAGTTAACCATATGAAACAATTTTTCCCGAATGAAGTAGATGTTTCAATACGTTCATTAGACCAGCCATTAGAAGTTTAATAAAAAAGGCGGCTCTCCTGAGCCGCCTTTAAATGTTATTATTACTATAATTAACCTAATCCGAATTTTGGAGCAGCATTCTTGGTTTCTTCGCTGCAAGCCTGTTCTATTGATTGTAATCTTTCTTTTGCGTAAGCCAATTGTGTTTCTACAGATTCTTTCTCAAGTTCCATATCTGTTTGTTCCATTTCTAACGGAGCAAGTGCTGCATCTTGTTCTGCTTCTAACTGTTCTTTTGCAGCTTCTAACCAGATTGAAACATTGTTTTGATAATTCTGGCTCATTTGCTGACACATCATATTTGCTTGAGATTGGTTTTGTTGTGCAGCCTGCATTGCCATCTTAAATGCGGTTACTTCATCCTGCGTGAACTGACCATTAGAGCCATATTTGCCTTCTTGAGGATTACCATCTGCATCTTTGTATTGTCCCAAGCCGCTAGTATAGTAATCTTGAAGCATTTCTTGGAACTTAACCTGATCCATTGCAGGGAATTTGTTATCTTTATCTTTTGGTATTTGTCCGCTTGCAAGCATACCACCCATTTGATTAAGTACAAATGAGGTTATGCCGCCACCTGACATGTTCCAAGGGTTGAAGGCTTGATTTTCCATTCCAAGGCCCATCTGATTTCTAAAGAATACAGAAGCTTGACTCTGCATCATCTGGGCTTGTTTTTCTAATTGCGTCATTTTACTCGAGTACATTTTTTGCACTCGAGAAATGTTCTTAGTCATACGGTCAAGGCGGTTGCCATAGCGCAGCTGCTTTAACGTCAGTTTATTGACTTGACGTTTGAGCCTCATTTTTTCATGTAGTAATAACAAGAAAGCCATTTTTTATACCGTCTCCGTATTTTTTATACTCTTATATATATAAAGTATATTTATTGCTAAAAATTTCGTTTTTTTTTAATTATTGTTACAAAAGTTTACATTAGAATTGTTACAAAAATTTACAAGGTATAATATAATATTTTTAATGAAGTATAAAAAATTAACACCAG
>UNSK01000024.1 GCA_900552525.1 Candidatus Gastranaerophilales bacterium
TATTTTAGTTTTATGCTGATGCTGCCTGTATTAGTAGCGCTTTATTATCATGAAAATTAGGAAAGACTATGTACAAGAGTACTTTATCCTGATATAATTGTATAGCTAAATTTCAGGAGGGGGCACAAATGAAAATTCTTGTATCAAATGATGACGGCATACTTTCAAACGGAATAAGGGCTCTAATAGAAGCGCTTTCTCCTTGTCACGATGTTTATGTAATAGCTCCCGACAGAGAAAGAAGTGCAGCGGGTCACTCTTTGACACTGCATACACCTTTAAGGGTTGAAGAAGTCGAGTCTAAGTATGGTGCAAAACGCTGCTGGATGACAACCGGAACCCCCGGGGACTGTGTAAAACTTGCTATTAATGCAATCCTTGATAAAGACGAACTCCCGGATTTAGTAATTTCAGGAATTAACCACGGCCCCAATCTTGGCGCAGATATACTTTACTCTGGAACTGTAAGCTGTGCTATGGAAGGTGCTATGATGGGATATCCGAGTATTGCAACCTCGCTTGCAAGCCTAAGAAATGATTATGAAGATTTTCATTACGCTGCAGCTTTCGTTGCAGAACTTTTAAACAGGCTCGATAAATATAAAATACCTCCTAAAACAATATTAAATATAAATATTCCCGGTCTTGAAAAAGAAGATATTGCAGGCATAGCAATTACAGAACTCGGAAGCCGAATGTTTACAGATGCTTACGAAAGAAGAGTCGACCCGAGAGGAAAAGTTTATTACTGGATGGCAGGAGAACTTATCAACGAGCCGGAAGATGCGTCTACAGACATTGCAGCCGTCAGAAATAACAAAATCTCAATAACTCCTGTGACATTTGAAATGACACGCGTAAATATTATGCAGGATTTGGAAGCCACCCTCTGTACTGAAGATATCTGCAACTGGTTTGCATAGATATACAAAATATATTGACTGCAAAATAACTCTGTGATATTATCCTTTGCATACAATGTGTGTATCTAAAGGAGTATCCCATGAGAATTCAAAAAGTTGACAACGTTGCCCCTGCATTTAATAGAAAACCAAATGCACAGGAAATGAAGGTTTATACAAATTCATTAAATCAAGGTCTTGATTTACTTGGCAAACAGGTGGATTTAATTCTGCATAACGCCTCTGCTCCTGCTGTAAAATCAGAAAATACCGGTATCGGCTCGCTTTTCTCCAGAACAGTAATCACTAAATTATTTCCGTTTTTAAAAGAACACGGATTTAAAGGAATTCAGCAGGAACCAAACGGTCTGAGAAAAGTTCTCGACAACTCTCCTTATGCTCCGGAAGCAAAGGCAAAAAATATCTATATGATACCGCTTGAAAAGCTTGCATCTGACGAATATGGAAACATCCTTTCCAAAAAGACTTTTGAAACTATTGTAAAAAACAATCCGAACACATCAGAAGTTAATTATCCTTATGTACGCTCTATGTATGAAGTTGCACTGAGAGAAGCATATACAAACGGCAAAGATTCTAAAGAATTTGCAAATTTCAAAGAAACAAGAGAAAGTGAATATGAACAAAGTGCAATCTACAGAATTTTATCTAAAATTAAAGGAAACGACAACTTCAAAATCTGGTCGCAAAAAGATAACTACACAGAAGATGAAATCGCACAGCTTGCAAAAGCAGCAGAAATAAAAAACTGGGATAAAATAGATCAGCAGCTTTTTGTAAATCCGAATTCTGAAAAATCAAAAGCAAGAATTGCAGAATTGAAAGAAAAATACAAAGATGATTATGATTATTATCTTTTCCAGCAGATGCTGTTAGAAAAAGAAAATGAAGCATCAAATAAACTTTCAGAAAAAACCGGAATAAAAATTATAGGCGACTCCCCTGTTGCTCCTACAGCAGTGGAAAGCTGGGTTAATCAGAAATTATTCTTGAAAGGAAAATCAATCGGCTGCCCTCCTGATTATTTCTCAAAAACAGGCCAGCGCTGGGGATTTCCATACTATGACCCTGAAAAAATATTTAATAAAGACGGTTCATTAGGCGAAGCCGGCAAAATTATGCAGCAAAAATATGAAGAATATTTTGCAAGCTTCCCGGGCGGGATAAGAATTGACCACATAATAGGCTTAATTGACCCGTTCATATATACAAATTCAAGCAAGAAAATGACAGCATCAAATTCCGGCAGAATATATTCAATATTTTCCGGTAAATATAAGAAAAAGAATGATGATGAGTATGCAAATATTCTGACAAAAATTATTATTCCTGCTGCGAAAAAACATGGCTTGAGCAAAGATGCAATAATCTGCGAAGACCTTGGCGACAGAAACCTTCCGACAGAAAGAGTTATGAAAAAACTCGGGTTATCAGGAATTTCTGTAACTCAGTTTGATCATAGAGGTGCAAAAGCTCCGGAAAGAAATTTAATAATGCCAGGCTCCCATGACAATCAATCATTTCTAGAATTTGTAGAAGATTTATTTAATTTTGGAAACGACAAAGATAAAAAAGCCCGTTTCCTCAAAAAGACAAAATACCTTGCAGAAGATACTGCTCCTAAAGGTGCAGCTAAAGAAGAAGTTAAACAATATCTTAAAGATATCAGAACAAATAAATCGAAATTTATTGCAGCAAGCTTTGCAGAACTTTTCACAAGTCCGGCAAAACGTGTTCAAATTTTCTTTGCAGATTTCTGGGGACTCGGCAAAACATATAACCGCCCTGGAACTACAACCGGCAATTGGGCCTTAAGACTTGAAGAAACTTTTGAGGATGATTACTACAAAGCAGTACCGCAAGGAAAAGCACCAAATTTCGCAGATGCTGTATCTACCGCATTAAAACAGCGCGGACTTGACAAAGGCAATGAACAGTTAATCAAAGATTTAGATGCTTCTGCTAAAATTCTTAATGAAGCTTAGAGTTCAGCAGTAAAAACATACTCTGCAGGTCCTGTTAAGAAAACATCCCTGCCGGTGTGTACTTTGTCGCCGTCCCAGTCAATTCTAACAGAACCACCTAAAAGCTCTACTTCAACAGAGTTATTTAGACAGCCTTTTAAAATACCTGCAACAACACTTGCGCATGCTCCTGTTCCGCAGGCAAGCGTTATACCGCACCCGCGCTCCCATACGCAAAGTTTTATCTTGTCCGGGGATAAAATTTTAATAAATTCAACATTAGTTTTTTCTGGAAACTCTGCAGCTGTTTCAATCAAAGGTCCGTATTCTTTTGCAAGCTTAAGCATATCCTCTGAAGGTGATACAAATATTACAAAATGAGGATTTCCCATTGAAATAGCGTTGCCTTCAAAAACAATATTCTTTACTGCCATACGATAATTCATATTATCATTAGGAACAAAAGGTATACTGGCTGAGTCAAGAATCGGTTTTGACATGTTAACCCTTACACTTCCGTCCTCCAAAATTTTAGGCATCATAATCCCTGCAAGCGTTTTTACTAGAAACTCATCTTTCGTAACAAGTCCCTTATCCCTCACATATCTTGCAAAACATCTCATTCCGTTTCCGCACATCTGGGCGGTTGAGCCGTCAGAGTTAAAGAAAAACCAGCCAATGTCAGCATCTTCTACATTTGTATTAGGAATAATAAGGCCGTCAGCGCCAATACCAAAATGTCTGTCACAAAGTTTTTTAGCTGTATCTGACATTGATAGGTTAAACTTCACAAACTCTTCATAATCTAAAATAACAAAATCATTTCCGCATCCCTGCATCTTTGTAATTTTCACGCCCATATTACCACCTTCCTGTTTGTAGTAAAATAATTATATAAAGTATTTGAAAAGATGGCAATACCCTTCCCCCAGCGGGCGGGGCTGACGCCGCCCGCTGGGGGAAGGACTAAATTATGGCAATAATAAGAGTACAAAAAGGAACAAAAGATATATTACCTCCTGAAATGCCGGTTTGGCATTTTATGGAAGAAAAAGCAGCAGAAGTTTTTGCAAAATACGGAGCAAAAGAAATCCGCACACCAATATTTGAAGCTACAGAACTTTTCGCAAGAGGAGTTGGCGACACAACTGACATCGTAAACAAAGAAATGTACACTTTTGAAAAAAGCGAACGCTCGCTTACCCTGCGCCCTGAAAACACAGCAGGGGTTGTACGTTCTTTCATTGAAAACGGTATGCACAGACTTTCTGCCCCTGTAAAACTCTGGTACAAAGGTCCGATGTTCCGCTATGAACGTCCTCAGGCTGGAAGACAAAGACAATTTCATCAGGTTGGTGTAGAAGTTTTCGGTATAAAACAGCCGGCTGCAGACGCAGAAGTTATTTTAATGGCTGTAAATTATTTAAAGGCGCTTGGATTAAATGATCTTTCTGTAGAATTAAATTCTCTCGGCTGTCCTGAATGCAGAGAAACATTTAAGACAAAATTAAAAGAAGTTATCAAGCCGTACTTGTCACAGCTTTGCCCTGATTGTCAGGCAAGATATGAAAAAAATCCTCTAAGACTTTTAGATTGCAAAGTTGAAGAGTGCAAAGAGATTTACGCCAAACCTGAAATTCAAGAAGTTATTCAATCAGACTTCATTTGCGATGAATGTGCTGAACATTTTACATCCCTAAAAGAATATCTTGACGCATTAAACATAAACTATTCTATAAATAAACTTCTCGTAAGAGGTTTAGACTATTACAACAGAACGGTATTTGAAATCAAATCAAATAACCTCGGCTCACAAAACGCAGTTTGCGGCGGCGGACGATATGACAGCCTTGTCAGAAATTTAGGCGGCGAAGACACACCGGCAATAGGTTTCGCAATGGGAATGGAAAGACTCGCTTCACTTATCGGCGCTAAGTCTGAGGACAAATTAACAGCTTTTGTTGTATGCAACAACCCTCTTGAAGCAATCAAGCTTACTGAAGAAATGCGCGGTAACGGAATTACCTGCGAATTTGATTTAACAAACAAAAAATTTGTAAAACAATTAGAAAAGGCTTCCAAAACCGCCAAATTTGCTCTTATTCTTGGCGAAGATGAAATCTCCTCAAATCAGGTTACAGTTAAAAATCTGGAAACATCTGAACAAAAAACAGTTGCAAGAGAAGACGTTTTTAAAATTATTTAAACTGTTCGTAAAGCCATCCTTTTTGTTCAAGAAATCTCAAAAGAGCCTGTCTATTTTCAGGAACATCTGCTCTGGTTTTACCTTCCAGTCTTGTTTCGTCGCCATAAGTGCCATTGACTTTTTCGGCAATTATACACCACTGCTCCATTGAAACCTCCCAGTCATCACTATCCCATGGTTTACCGGTAACAGATTCAACTATCTCTTTATATTTTTGAACCTGAGCATCAGTCATCATTTTGGCAGGAATAGTTTGACCGTTGGCATCAAGCACTGTTTTACCGTTATCATCAACCATATAAGAATTTTCTGCCCACTCAAGACGGGCTTTCATATCTTTGGAAGTATATTTTCCGTTTTTCTCTATATCGGAAGGTGAAAATCCTGAAAATTCACAAATATCTCCGCCGCAGCAGGCTTCTCCATCCACTGTGCTCATTAATCTTGTGTAAGCATCCAGATTTAATTGTTGATAAAAACTAGCCTCTTCATTGTCACCAGATTTCAAAAGCCAGTTGTTAAGCTGTTTTATCTGCTCTTTTTTAATTTCAATAATCTGCTTCTGAGTCAGTTCAACCCCGAAGTGAGTTCTAGCATCATTTTTTATGTCCTCAATTTCACTATCCAGCCAGCTCTGCATATCAGAAATTATTTTTTCCTGCATATTATATTTATTTGCAAGCTGCTTGTTAGACATAGCCCCCTCAAGAGTTTTTCCGTTTTCACAATATGTACTCCAGCTTTCCATTTCAACATTGGTCGCAAATCCATCTCTGTCTTTGTCTATCTTAAACCACTTATCAATACCACGTCGGGCAAAATACTTCATTTCCTCCATACAGGAGTCATTTCGCTCTTTGTCTGTTAAAATACCATCATCACCGGCCATGTTCTTTGCACAGGCAAATTCCTGTTCCGAAATATATCCGTCTTTGTTAAAATCAAGTTCCTTGAAAATACTTTTTCCTGCCTGAGGGTTACTGCGTATAAAACTTTCCTCGTCACAGCCTTTTACTCCATTCGGATTCCATGCGGTTTCTGAATTTTCTATATACTTGAAATCCATTTTTAGATTATTTAAATTTAAATCTGTCATAAAAAACTCCTAACTAGATTATATTACGCATATTTTGGGGGAATAAATGTCTTATTAAGAAATATTATACTACATTATAGTCATACTAAGCTCTATTTGTCAAGTCTTTTAGTCTTACTAAAATCTTTATACACTTACAAAAAGATAGTATCCTGTTGTTGAGATGGGTGAAATTTCGAAAAAATTAGGTTTAAGAATAAAAGAACTGCGTGAAAAACAGGGATACACGCAGTTAAAATTAGCGGAAATTCTAAACATGGAAGCCTCAAATCTTTCTAAAATAGAAAGAGGAGTTCAAATTCCGAAAGAAGAAAGCCTTGAGAAACTTGCTCAGGCTTTTAACGTGAATTTACGGGATTTGTTTGATTATGAGCATTTTACCGACAAGTCGTTATTAATATCAAAAATCAACAAAATATTAGAGTCTTCAGACATTGAAACTGTTCAAAGATATTATAAAATTTTAATCAACCTATAATTGCGCAAAAAAATTTTTTACGTAACTTATAATAGTCATGAGAATACAAACTACTTGTAATAATAATTCATTTCAAGCCAATATTAACTCACCTAGACTCCGGTTTAAAAAAGCCGATTTTTTCGTAAGAATACGAGGTTACGGAACAGACTCCAAGTGGGCAAAAAGAACAAAAGAAACTGCTGATACGGCAGTTAACATGGCTAGAAAAAATACATCCGCTGAAAATATTTTAAAATATATTACCTGCGGAATTCAAAAAGCCAACATGAATGTTTTCGACCAGTCTAAAGTTTTTCATACAGGAATACTGCGTACAGAAAGACACGGCTGGTTGAGCGGTTCAGACTGGACAGGCTTTGAACTCTGTACAAATTATTCAGACATTAAACGTTATAAACCATACAAGCAAAGATTAGACAGTATTGCAAAAAATCCGTTAACCAACCCTTATAAAGATATTCGATTAACCATTCCTGTTATTTCAAAAGACGAGCATTATTTAAAACATGCAAATGCAAAATATGTAAACAATGCAATCAAACATATATTAGAAATTTATACAAATTTTACTAAAAAGTTTAATTCAAAAGATATAAAAACATCCCAACTTGATGATGTTAATAATGATATAGCAGAAATACGCTGGATTATGGCGCACGCAACCCCCTGGGAGCGAGGAAGCGACGCAATATCAAACGTATTTATGAGAGTAATGTACAAATCTTTGGGAATTAAGTCGCATCCTCTCAAAAAGGGAATTTCTCTTGATATGGAAGCGTATTGTACAGAGCTTGGAGATTATAAAAAACGATTTCCGGAGTTTTTTGAAAAACCGCCGGAAATCGTTGAATAATTATCCTTTTTTAGGAGCTTCACGAATGAGGCTGACCATTTATTTACGTACGTAGTACTACTCGTAAATATAACCGTTCGTAAGGTCAATCTTAAGAGGTCCAAGAAGTCTGATATTAACAATTTGTCCCGGTATTGTTAACACTTTTGCACCCTTGAATAATTTTCTCCAGAAACCAATTTTTCCAGGATCAATTGTAGCTACACCATAAAGCATTACAGCCTGATCATTAGGTGTAACAAGAAGTTCGTTCTTAATAATAACTTCGCCGTTCTGTCTGAACAATTTACCTCTTTGAACGTGCTTAACCTGTCCTTTAAGGTCGCTGCCTTGAGAAATCAAAAGATATTTATCTTTTGTAACAATATTTTTAGGAGCTTTTGCTGTATAAATATCAGTTACGTTAGAAATTTGTGACCCGACAACTGTTTCCATCTGAATAGGGAATATAGAGCCGGCAGGAATAATACCAATAGAGCCTTGAACTCTTACGTTATCAAGTATATAACCTTCTGCAGTTCTTTTTTGCATACTTTCTGCAAGCTTTGCATTTGGATTAAGCTTAGCTTCCTGCATCATTTTATAAAGAATAGCAGCAACTTCTGCTCTGTTAGCAGGTCTGTCAGCCTCCAGTTTACCTTCATTACCAGGCATTACAATAATAAGGTCAAGCAGTTGAGCTTTACCGGCAGCAATTAAGAACCATGCCGGCATTTGAGTATAGTCTTCATAGCTTTTTTGAATGATATCTTGAGCTCTTTGTTCACTGATTTGCTGTGTAGTAAGAGCGTTTACAGCAATAGTAATAGCTTCTGCTCTTGTAACAGATTCATAAGGTCTAAATCTTTGTCCTTCAGCGTCAGGGATTAAATCAAAGTATACGGCTTTTCTGATAATATCATAAGCCCAGAAACTCTTATCAACATCAGAGAAGTGAATATCTTGAGTTACACTTGCATCTTCCTGTCCGAGAGCTTTGATAGCCATAGACGCAAATTCTGCTCTTGTCACAGGAATATCAGGTTTGTAAGTCCCATCAGGATACCCGACGACAACACCAACTTCTGTTAAGAATTTGATTGACTGATATGCCCAGTGATTTTCATTCATATCTGTATAAAAAGCTTGTGCCGGATTGTTAAGCATAAACAAAATGCCTAATGCGAACACACCTTTTAATAATTTTTTGAACATTAAGAGTCCTCCTTTTTTAACCCTTTTCACGCTTTCACATCTTAATAGTATATTAAATAAAGTGTTAATGCAATTTTTAAGCAATAGTTTTAACAAATCTACATAAAATAGCAAAATAAAAACTCTGTGGGTTTTAATATATACAGGTGTGAAGTTATGAAAATTTGCGCAAACAAGAACATAAACTTTCAAAGACGGCTAAAACCTTCAGAGGAAGCTGAATACTCTGATGTTTTAAAACAGGCATCCAAAGCAGGGAAAAAGGTTCTGATAGTTCCAGCCAGCTCACTTCCGAACAAAACAGGCGTTGGAAATCTTGGTACAGATGAAAGTCAGATTTTTTTTGATTTCGCAAAAAAATACTGGGGAATAAATGAAGTTCAAATTCTTCCTACAGGGCAGTATCACGAACACAGAGGAAAGTATCCGATTTATTCCGGCACATCTATGGATTTAGGAAATCATGTTATAAATCTTGAATATTATACATCTGAGCAAATTTTCCCTAAAAATACTGACAGGGTAGATTTCAAAAATATTATAGAAGAGAATTCTCAGCACGAAAGAATTATTAAGAAACTCTACAGCGAAGGCAAATTCAAAACCGAATTTGAAAAATTTAAGTCCGAAAACTCTGCAAGGCTTGAACCAAAGGCTCTTTACAGAGCTTTAAGAGAAATAAACAGAACTCACGATTACAGAAGATGGAATGACATTGACAAAAATCTTTTTGCACTTGATGCAGCAGAAAGAGAAAAAAGAATTAGTGAAATAAAAAAACTAAAAAATGAAACCATAGATTTCTATTATTACAAGCAGTTTCTCGCGGAAGACAGCCTAAAAAAAGTAAAAGAGAATTTAAATAAAAATGGAATAAAACTTAACGGAGATATGCTTTGCGGATTTTCGTACGACGAAGTCTGGTCTAATCCAAAAGCATTTCACAAAGATACATCAATCGGCTGGGGACTTCCTGCATTAAATTTTGATACAGAAGAAGGAGAAAAACTTCTGAGAGAAAAAGTTAAGTTTTATGCTGAAAGGTTTGACGGCTTCAGAGTTGATGCTGCCTGGACTTACGCTAACCAGCCGTTAATCAGAAACGGAAATACCGAAAGAAAATATTATGCAGATAAAATATTAAACATAATTGATGATGAGGTTAAAAAAGTTAAAGGTTCAGGCTTTGACCTTAAAAACATCACGCATGAATTTGCAACATCAACAGATAATTTTAATATCTATGATGGTTTATATCTTAAACCATATGTTGCTGAGCGGATGAAAATATACACATCAGACCATCTTTCAGACAACTGGGGAAGCAATAAGAATTTTCTGGAGCGCGGCTGGAGGCCAGACTGCTTTATCATAGGTGCTTCAAATCACGATTCACCAAAAATTGAAGCGACAGAGGAGCAGGCAAAAACTTTAAGCAAAATATTAAAAATTCCATATAAAAAACTCACATCCAGAAAAGAGTTTATAAAAGCTAAATTAGCTGAACCAATTGGCGCCGAAAACAATATGATTTATTTTATGGATGCACTGAACCTTGACAGCCAGAATAGAGAACAGCATTTTACAACAAAAATTCCGGACAATTATCAAGAGCATTATTTCAAATCACTCGAAAACGGCGAGGGTTTTAACCCGATGGATGCACTCGAAAAAACATTTAAATCAGAAGGTCTGGATAAAAAAGACCCGAAGCTGTTCAAAAAAATTGTTAAGTACAGAAAAATCCTTGAACAAAAAGAAAAGCAGACTTCCCCTATTTTCAAATGGACATGCGGGGTTATCTGCTCCGGTCTGATTATATATGGATTTTTAAAGCATTATAAAAAACATCATTCAGATTCAATATAAGTTTTTAGTCTATCCACACGCTCAACTTTCCTCAACTTTTGTAATGCTATGTTCTCCAGCTGTCTTATTCTTTCCTTGGAGAATCCGAGGTCATTCCCTATCTGCTCAAGAGTTTTGGGTTCTTCATTTCCAATTCCGAATCTTCGTATAAGAATTTCACGCTCTCTTGTATCCAGTTTTTTCAACAGCTTACGCACATCTCTATGCTGTAATTTCTGCTGGGCATTATTTTCCGGTGAAGAGTAGGAAGTATCTTCTACATAATCTTGAATACAGAGGTCATCTGTAACAAATGTATCAAGACTTATTGGCTCTTTCTTAAGAGCGCTTTTAACTTCATCAATCTTTTTCTCATCAAGCCCGGATAGTTTAGCAATTGTTTCCTCATCAACATCCATTGTGTCATCACATGCGGCAATGTTACATGCCTTTTTGTACTTTCTTATTTTTTCAAGCATATGAACAGGAATTCGTATTGTCCTTGAGTGATTAGAAATCGCCCGTATGATGGTCTGCTTAATCCACCAGGTTGCATAGGTTGAAAACTTAAAATTCTTTTTATAGTCGAATTTCTCAGCTGCCTTTATTAACCCTAATGAACCCTCCTGAACAAGATCCATAAAAAGAACCCCCTGACCGATATACTTTTTGGCAATGCTCACAACAAGTCTTAAATTTGCCTGAATTAATTGCTTCTTGGCCCACTCTTTTTCTTTTACACTGCCTTCCTGAATTTTTCTTCCAAGTTCTACTTCTTCGTTTTTAGAAAGCATCTTTTTTCTTCCGATTTCTTTTAAATACATTTGCAGAATATCATCATTGTTAACAATTGTACTAAACGTCCTCGGCAGATTTGAATCCATTTCCGTGCTATCTATAAATTCAGCATTATTAAACGCTCTACTCATCTATTATCTCCTCCAAACTATTCCATGTAAAAAGACGACATAAAATAAAAAAAGTTCCTATTAAAAAAAAATTATCCCCCACTTGTCCTCTCTTTTCCGGTAATGTTTTAATCCCTAAAAAACTCCATAATTTAGGAGTTAGTTTTCCTAAGGGGGAGAAATAAACTTCACTACACAAACAAATATCTTCAATAAAAACTCAATACAGTTAAAGGGATATTAAGTTTGGGGAATAACGTGTATCTACTCCACCGATTGAAAAGGAGGTTAAAATGACGATTAGAAAACTTACTGTGGCAGCTGCAATTGCCGTTGGAATAGCAACGTGTTCGTTCAATACGGTAATGGCAGCCTGCCCGTGTGATGAGCGTCCTGTAGTAACAGGAAATGCTTGTCCTTGTGATCAAATCCCGGAAATTACCGGAGCAGCCTGTCCTTGTGAAGCTGCACCGCAACCTGATTGCGGCTGCGGAGCCGTTCCTCAATGTGAACCGGATCCAGTTCCTTCATGCGCATTATGCCCTGGTGTAAAAGACTTATCACGTCAAGATATGAAACAAGTTTATTCATATCCTAACGCAGTTTACGGGTACAACAATTTTGTAGGTACTGAAAAAGACTCTATCTACAAAGCAGAAGGTTTCTCCGTTAATAGAGAAATTAATCAGCTGACAGCAGGTACAATGGGTACAACTGTTGCATCAGACGGTTCTATTACAGGAGCTGCTTCAAACATTCCTTGTTTGAACGACATGCCTAGACACAACGGTGCGCCGATTATTAGAGATGAAGCAAAAATGGACGGCAACGGATGTCCTATCCAGATGGGTACAGCTAACTCTATGCAGGCAATCAAAAAGACATTAGTTCCTTTTGACTTATCACCTTTCAGCAATATGACAGGTGCAGCTGCAGGATTACAAATGTTCCCGGACGTTCCTGACGGTTACTGGGCTTCCTGCGAAATCGATAAGCTGGCTACAAATGATATTGTAGTAGGTTATCCTGATAGATTATTCAAGCCGTCAAGAAACATATCACGTGCAGAATTTGCTACTATGTTAGTTAAAGGTTTTGATAAAGATATGTACTCTTGCTCACCTGAAAAATTATTCTCAGATGTTCCTACAAACCACTGGGCTAACTCTGCAATTACAGTTGCAGTACATCAGGACTTGTTAAAAGGATATCCTGACGGCAAGTTTATGCCAAATCACAACGTAACAAGAGCAGAAGCTTTATGCGCATTATCTAAAGGAGTTAAGTGCCCTGATATGGATAAATGCAAAGCTCAAGAAATCTTGTCAAAATACTGTGACGGCAACACAGTTCCTGAATGGGCTCAAATACCTATAGCAATCGCATTAGACAAAGGTGCTTTGAATAATTCACCAAATCCTAATACAATTGCTCCGTTTAAGGATGCATCACGTGCAGATATAGCAGCAATGTTACAAAATATCCGTGTTGCAGCAGGTATCGATAAAAACCCTGTAACAGCAAATAATGACTGCCCTATTTGTCCAGTTGACAAGAAAGCTTTTGTTGAAAACGAAGAAATCGTTAAAATTCCTACTCTTCAGTTAGAGTTCAAGGATCAGGTAAGTGCTAAATCTTCTCACGTAGGTCAAAGATTTGCAGCAAAAACATTAGAAGACGTAACTATTAACGGTCAGCTTTATCCTTGCGGTTCAAAGGTTTACGGTAAAGTTGTAGAAGTTGTAAGACCATCCGGATGTCAAAAGGGTGCATTAAAACTTGCATTCACTGAAATTGAACACTGCGGATGCAAAGCAACTCTTCCTAGACAAATTCTGAACGCAGAAATCAACAAGTCTAATACTCCTAACATAGTTTCAAGAATTGTAACAGCACCTCTTACATGGGGCGGTCAGATGTTAGGCGTAGTCGGCAGAACTACAGGCGGCATGTTGTCTAACCTTGGTAATGCTCTTGAAGACGTTGCTTCTGGTACAGGTATTGCCTTAGGCGAAGTATTCCAGGGTCAGTTTATGGCAGCTGGAAGAAGCATAGGCGATGTAGCTGTTGATACAGTAAAAGCTCCTATAGACTTTACAAGAACTGCTGTTTCCGGTGTTGTCGGCTTAGCTCAGGCAACCGGTGATGAAATCGGATATTTAGTTGATGCTAAAGGTTACAAAATCTCAGCTATCAACCCGAAAGAACACGTGACCATTGCGTTTGGTTGCAGCGGCGAATAGTAAGTAAGTCGTTCGCTCAAAAGGAAAGAGGAATTGATTGGTATCAATTCCTCTTTCTGTTTGGTTATTTATATTTTTTATCCAATTCTTCCTCATAGAATTTTTGGAGAAAGTCCACTATGCATTGAGTATTAATTTCCAACTCATATCGTTTTCTATCTCGTAAGACTCTCAGCCACAAACCAAGCTTGTTATTAACTGCATTTTGATATGCTGCTGTCAGGCTTTGATCAAATTCCTTGCCGTCATCATCTTGAGACATTGCTGCCATATATGTTTTATTTTCAAAAGAAAAAGAACACATATGACCTCTACCCCTTTCCAAAGGTTTTTCATTTACAGCTTCAGTATATATTTGGCGCATTCCTGCTGAATATAAAGAGCATACTCTTATAAATGCGCTATATAAGCAGTCTAGGTCAACATCTGCTCTGCCCATTGCTACAGTGTAATAATGGTTAATCCGAGCATGTACCAGATTAGTGTCAGCTGTCAAGTTTTGAGGCAGAACCGTTTTCCATGCTTTTTTCTTGTTTCCATCAATATTTTTCTGGAACAAGATAAACGTACTTCCCCGTGAGAGCCCGAGGCTTCTTTCTGGAACAAAGGTTGGAGTATATGAACTAGTTGAAGTATTTGAAGTTGTTGATGTATTCGACGTAGTTGAGCTAGTCGAAGTATTTGAAGTCGTTGATGTATTTGATGTAGTTGAACTAGTTGAAGTATTCGATGTTGTTGATGTATTTGATGTGTTTGAAGTACTGGAAGTATTTGAAGTACCGGAAGTACTGCTTGATGTACCGGAAGTACTACTTGATGTACCAGAAGTACTACTTGATGTACCGCTAGAACTGCTTGAACTAGAATTGTTATTATCTGGAATAACCGGCAAATCAGGCATATCTACAGGTTTATCTGAAACGGTTCCATCTTGATATACATATATTTTGTATCTGTCAGCACCTTCCTTGTTAGGTTTCTTTGCACCGTTTGTGTCCACTTGAATTATACCAGGTGTTTTTAAATCCTTAAACTCGGTAATAGGCAGAACCCAAACAACACCGTCGTTTGTTGTAAGTGTAGCTTTTCCATCAAGGCTGGCACTTGCATTACAGCTTATCTCTGAGAGCGCATTTATTTTTGCAGCAAAAAGTCCGCAAAACTTTGTGGAACCCTCATATTTTTTACCTTGATAAATAACCCATTCTGTATTGCCTAAATATTGAGGAGCATTATTGCCTTCAACTTCCGGATACAGTTCATCATCATGAGCCAGAGAAGGGACTAAACGTGCAGTAAGGTTATATGCCTTTTTGAACATACGCGCATCTTTATCCGGTATAATCTTTTTTAGAACCTGTAAACATAGTATTGCAATTACAATTACACAAGCTACAATTATCAGAACTTCTGCAAGAGAAAATCCTCTCTCCATAATGTGCTTAATTACTGCAGATTTCTCTGCAGAACGGATGTTATCTTTCAAGCTCATACCTGTCCTTTCTTGGTTATATTCTTCCAAAATATTACATCAAATTATAATATAATTTTAACACATTTTTTAAAATATTCAATATATAATATTTATATTACATGAGGAATAAATCTATATTTCACCTTTTTTACATAATCCTGATAGTCCGGATCTTTTATCAGGTGCCGCTCTTCTGTCAGAGCTCTGAAATAATATATAGAGGCTAAACAAATGAAAGCTGCAAAAGTAAGTATTAAATTTGAAAGATACTGCTTCCAGCTAAACCCTTCCGCACTAAAATGCACAATAAATAACGGCACTGTTGTCAGGAACCAGAACATAACTTTTGTAATATACGCAGGATGTCTAACTACGCTATACGGAAAACGGCTTACAGTACCGCGGTTTGTCAGGTTACTGCCTTTGGTACCGAGCGCTGCTGATGCTGAAACATATATTACAAGAAAAAACAATGCGCAGATTCTAAATATCCAGGTTACCGGAGAATTGGGATCAGAAAATGCTGCTGCGTGGTCATTATGGTTCCATCCAAGAAAACTATTTGTAGCATTGAAAAATGGGGCATAACAGGCAAGACAGAAAAACAGTCCTGCCGGTGTTGTTTCTACTGTCCTGATTTTATTTTTAAAGATACTGAGTTCTGTAAAATAGCCAAATGTAAATATAGAAACATCTATTGTATATAAAATAATTATGCACTGTGAGTATATAAATTCTCTGTAATCAAGAATAAAAGTTTTATATTGTATAAAATCTGAAGGCAGTATTTGACTAAAACACGCTTTTATATCATTATAGACTGCTGTACTGGATATTATGCAGCTATGTATATTAGAATAAGCAATACTTAGCATCTGTGTTCCAAAAAATACTTTTATAAAAATTAAAATAAGTGATTGTTTTTCATAGTATTTAGGCAGATAAAAATCCAGTTCATTTTTAATTTCTTCTGCAGACATTGTTTTCAATTTCGGACGGTGGGTTAGTATACGATGAAAATATCTCATAATTTCTAAGTTATGTGAACGCCACAGGGATTTTGGACGAAAACAAATGTATATAATTGGTGCGCCAAACATATAATACAAATAAAAATAATTAAATGTTACTTTTAACGGATATGCCAGCATTTTTGAAAAGAAAGGGTTAAACCAGATAAACAAAAGAACAATTCCATAAACAACCAGTGACGAAAAATAATGTTTCAATATTATAGCATTGTCAGCTTTGGGTAAATTCTCATCCACCCAGCTTATATTAAGCTCTCTGTTAAACTTCTGTCTTTCAATCTCTTCCATATTTGCCTCAATATACATTGCCTACTTAATGTATACTATCATAAAATAAATATTTTTGTCTTTCTATGCTATAATTAAAACAACAGATTTACAGAAGGAGAAAAATAATGTCATTACGAAACGAACGGGTAAGAAAAGAATTAATGCGTGACATTTCTGAAATTATCAGAAAAGAAATAAGAGGGATTGAAGGCGTCTTATCTATCGTTGATGTTGAAGTTTCTCATGATAATTCATATGCAAAAGTTTACTACAGTGTTTTAGGTTCAGAAGAACAAGTTGCAAAAGACAAAGAAATTATTGAAAAGAACACCGGTAAAGTGCGTTATGAAATAGGGAAAAGAATTAGACTCAGAGTTACGCCGGAAATCAAGTTTGTATACTCTGACGGACTTGAACAGGGCTCAAGAGTGCTTGATTTAATCAATAAAATCTCAAAGGGTGAGATAAAGTAAGATGTTTGGCTTTCTTAATGTATACAAACCCAAAGGCATAACCTCTCACGATGTTGTGTCTGCATTAAGGCGGATTACTAAAGTCAAACAAATTGGACACACAGGAACACTAGACCCGTTTGCAGAAGGAGTGCTTCCTATATGCATTGGTAAAGCTACCAGACTTATTGAATACCTTGATGATGACAAAGCATACACCGGCACTATACAGCTCGGAAGCTCTACAACTACTTATGACTTAGAAGGTGAAGAGGTAAATTTCTCTGATAAAAAAGTTACTTTAAATGAGATTGAGGCTGCATTAGATAAATTTCGCGGAGAAATTGAACAGCTTCCTCCGATTTATTCAGCTATAAAAGTTAACGGCAAAAAGCTTTATGAATATGCAAGAGAAGGCAAAGAAGTTAAGATTGAGCCAAGAAGAGTTAATATTTCTAAGCTCGAAATTCTTGAATATGACGAAACAAACCGCAGGTTAACACTGCATATAGAGTGTTCAAAAGGTACTTACATCCGTTCAATCGCGCATGATTTAGGCACTGAACTCACAACATTCGGACATCTGGTTAAACTTGTCAGAGTAAAAGCCGGAATGTTTGAGGTTAATAACGCCGTCAGCCTTGAACATATACAGACAAAAGAAGATGTAGAAAAACTTTTGATTGCGCCTCTTAAAAAGCTGAATTATATGACATATGAATTAAACAAAAATGAGCTGGTAAAAGTTTCAAACGGAACTGCTATTATGCCATCCAAGGAATTGCCGGAAAATAGTCTTATCCTCTTAACCTCACAGGAAAGGCTTATTGCGGCTGCCAAAATGACTAAAGGTCTGCTGAAATGCTTAAAAGTTCTGGGGTAAAGGCTTCTCTTAATTTTCTTTTTAGCTTTATACTTGTCGAAATCCGTTAAATATGCTATAATACTCGCGTGTTTATTAGGAAAGGGGTAATTCCGGTTACAAATCTGGTTACTCCATTGGTTAGAAAGGAGAATACGCATGGTGGAACAGTATTCAGATTGTGATTTCGAAACACTTCTTGCAAAATATGATTACAATTTTAAACGCGGGGATATCGTAAAAGGAATTGTTTGTGCTTATGAAGCTGACGGTGCAATAGTAGATATAGGCTCAAAAAGTACTGCGTTTGTACCGGCTTATGAAGTTTCTTCTGACAGAAAAGCAAAAGTTGAAGATGTATTAGAACTTAATACAGAATATGAATTTTTAATCACACAAGAATGTGATGAGAACGGCAAATTTACACTTTCATATAAAAAAGTTCATCTTGCTCATACCTGGGCTGAATTGGAAAAAGTTAAAGAAGCAGACGAAACAATTGCTGTTGTAGTTTCACAAATGGTAAAAGGCGGTGTTGTGGTTGATGTTTCAGGAGTACAGGGCTTTATTCCGCAAGGGCAGCTCTGCGCTAGAGAAACTATCTGCAATCCGGGAGATAAAATTGAAGTTAAAATTTTATCACTTGATAAATCTCAAAATAACCTGATACTTTCAAATAAAAAAGTTTTTGAAACTAATATGGCTGAAACTCGCAAAAATGTTTTTGCACAGGTTGAAGTAGGACAGGTTGTAAAGGGAGAAGTTGTTAGAATTACTGACTTTGGTGCTTTTGTTAACGTTGGCGGAGTGGACTGCCTGCTGCCTCTTTCTCAGATTTCCTGGAAGTGGGTTGAACATCCAACTGATTTATTAAAAGTTGGTCAGGAGATTAATGTTGAAATTATTGACATTGACCATACAAAACAAAGAATTAGTTTGAGCTTGAAAAATACCGAACCTGATCCGTGGCTTAAAGCAGAAGAAGAGTTAAAAGAAGGCGACATTAAAGAAGGAATTATTACAAGAATAAAACCTTTCGGAGCGTTTGTTGAAGTTATGCCTGGAGTCGAAGCTCTATTACCGCAGACAGCTCTTGCAGAATATCAAAACAAAAACAACTGCATTTTGAATGCTGGAGATAAAATTAACACTCAAATTGTGAAGTTTAACCCGAAAGACAAAAGAATTTCACTAGGTCTGCCTAGTAATGAAGCTGCTGTAGAATAGCAGTTACGGCTTCCGGCGCTAAACCGACAATATTTTCAAAGCTTCCTTCAAACTTATCAATAAAGTTTGGAGGAAGTTCTTGTATGCCATAACTTCCTGCCTTGTCGAGAGGATTATATGTATCTACATAGTTATGTATCATATCCTCTGTCAGTTTATTAAAGCGAACGTAGCTTGTTGTGGACAGAAGTGCTGCACGGTTTGTACGGGTATTTATACCGCAGGATGCAGTCACCACTGAATGAGTCTGACCTGATAAAGCTTCTAGCATTTTATAAGCTTCTTCTCTTGAGTGAGGCTTTCCTAAAATTTTATTATGCAGGACGACAACCGTATCTGCTGCTAATACTAAAGAATCCTTATCAACGCGGTTAACCACATCCAGACATTTCTTTGTTGCTAAATCTTCTATCTTTTCATATGAGAAGATATCGTCTTCCAGTTTCTCATCAAAATTAGACGGAATGACTTCAAAATCCAGTTTTAAATCAGTTAAGATTTGTTTTCTTCTTGGAGAATTCGATGCAAGTATGAGTTTCATTTTACCCCTTTTCTTACTTCATTCCACGCATTTTGTATAATTTCACTGCCTTTTTGTGTAAACCCTTTTACACCTAAGAACCTCTTTTCAACTACCTCGTTGTTATCAAAATTCTCAACCGCGGTTTTCAATATTTCCTCTGCGTTTTTCATTATGCCTGACCAGCGTTTGAAAAATGGTTTGTGTAGTGCTTTAACCGCTCCGGACATATTATCCAAAAGAAGTTCAGTCTTTCCAGTAACCAATTCTGAAAAACCTGTCAAATCCTTACTTGGAGCACAGAAAAATCTTCTGTCATAAAAAGCACTATCTTTATTAATTTTAATACCTGTCAGCATTTTTGATGAAAATGTTGTTTCTGTACAGTCCATAACTGTTTCGTTATTCATCTTGTGCAGAAGTGCCTGCATATTTTTCTTTGCTTCCAGGCTTAGAAATCTTTGTTTTGCTTGAAAAGTCCTGTCCTGCACAGCTTGGATTTTCATTTTTTCTCCTTAATATCCGTTTTCTATAAACTCTCTATTTCTAAACTTCGCACCTAAACTACTTGCAATTTTTTCACATTCTTCAACATTTACATAATGAATTTTATCGAAGCCGGTAACAACTGACGCTGTAACTTCAATACCTGCATCCGAGCAAGCCTTGATAAACTTTTTTACTTCTTCGTACCCATTTTTAATTTTCGGCTTGCAGATTTCATCATAATCTTTTTCAGAAGACGCATTCAGACTCACTGAAACAAAATCAATAAGCCCTTTGAACTCCTCTGCAACATTTGTTTTGTAAATAGCATTAGCATGCCCGTTTGTATTTACTCTTATTTTAATTTGCGGATGATTCTTTCTTAAGTATTTGCAAAATTCTTTCATCATTTCGCGTCTTAAGAACGGCTCGCCATAACCGCAAAAAACTGTTGTCTTTACGTAAGGCAGGAATTTGTTAAATTGTTCTATAATATCCTCAAGCGTATAGTTATCATCATGCCACATTTCCGCGCCGCAAACATCATCTTTCTGGTTTCTCAGACAAAATATGCAGGAATTTGTGCATGAATTCGTTAAATTTACATAAACTGTTTCAGGATGTTCCTCATTATTTATAGAATATACAAGTGTATACATACAGGCATACCTCCTGAAAAAATTATAATACAAACATTACAAATCCTCTTTATGTTTTTTGTTTTTCTTTAAATGTTTAGGCATACTATCCTCATGTTCATCACATCCGAGAACTTCATTTAAGTGGTTAATAAGTTCCGCAGAATGGTAGCACATTGCATGTTCAGATTTATGATGAATATCAACAATATGATAATGCATGGCCATCTCAACCTGTATAAGCGCAATATTATAGTGATAAATCCTGTCAATATAGCCGTCTACAGCCATTATGTAATCTTTTCTGGCATCTTGAAGAGCAACATAATTCAACTCGCCGGCTCTATATTTTCCTTCGACAAGTTTAAGGTTTGCCAGCGCCTGTGCAGCTTCTAAGCGGGCTGTAGGAATTTGCCGCTCTGACCTGTCAAAATTATTAAACGCTCTTTTTACTTCGTAATACAAATCTTTTTTAAAAAGAGTTATTTCATTATCAGCAAGATTTACCTGAGCGTCCGCTCCTTTGATTGAATGCTTAAGTTCCATAAAATTCACATTAGAAGTCAGGTTAACTCCGACCTGCAAGCTGTTGTTTGACGCCTGATTTGAATTATTATAACCGTATCCCGCACTTGCTGAAAGAGCCGGAAGGTAAGTTTTTCTTATATACTTAAGCGACTGTTCCATAGCATTCTTTGTTGAAATCAAAACCATTAAATCAGGACTGTTATCATAAGCCAGCTGCACAGCGTTTTCTCTTGAGAACGGAAAAGTATATTTTTCATAAGGTTTAAGCTCTCTTACTGCTACAGAATAAGCGTAATCATTATCAAAATCAAACGTAGGAGTATTTTTGATTTTATAATCAGGCTGACTATCAAGATACATTGAATTGTTTAAATCAACACGTGCATTATAATAGTTATTCTCAGCTTCAAGAGCCATAACTTCTGCCTCGCTCAGATTGAGCTTTGCTGTCGTTAAATCCGGTGCAGACTTTGCGATTTTAACAAAATTTCTGTTAATCTCGACATTATTTTTTGCAACCTGCAATAAAGCCTTTGCTTTCAGCAGGTTGTAATACTTGACTTTTACGTCAAATAAGGTTGAACAGAGGCTGTCCATAAATTCATATTCCGCACCGAGTTTGTAAAACTCCTCCATCTTAATATAAGAAGTGGTTCTGCCAAAATCCCAGACCATTTTGTTTACAGAAACACCAACATTCGGAAGCTCTCTGTAATGACGATTGTAATAAATATTGTCCGAATTATTTTCATTATAAAACCCGACACCTGCGTTTATCACAGGAAAGTATGCCGATCTTGCAACCCCGAGATTGCTTTTGGCAATATCGAGTTCATATTTCCTGCGTTTTATCTTCGGACTGTTTTTAAAAGCCGAAGCGACGCAATCAAGAATAGAAATACTGCTCCCATCCTTAATCTCTATTGGATGAAATAATTCATCATCTGCATGAGCAAATGAAATATTAAAATCTAAACCAAGAACTAACAATAATACCAAAAATCTCTTTTTCATATCTTTTATTATACCATGTTTGTCAAGCCTAACAATTATCATATAGAAGCTAAAAGCGGGAACTCTAAAGAGTTCCCGCCCTTTTCGTTTTATTTATAATAATTAATTAAGCAACTTCAATTGCGCATACAGGGCAAGCATTAGCAGCTTCTTTTACGCAATCTTCATTTCCTGCAATACCGGCAGATTTTACTTCTGCTCTATCTTCTACATGAAATACAGCGTCACAGATTGATTCGCAAGCGCCACATCCGATACAAGAATCATTAATAGTTACGTTCATTGTCATCTATCTCCTTTTTATAATTTCAACCTCCGGTAACACCGGATACAAATATTATACATGTAAAACCGGAAATTAAAATAACCAGTCAGACACCCTTTTAGAGATTGAATCAAACCCAAGGGTTATGCCCAAATCTTTTGGTTCGATATTTTTAGAATAGTAAAGCACAGGTACCTGTTCTCTTGTATGATCAGTGCCCGGAACTGTCGGATCACATCCGTGGTCAGCCGTAATTATAAGCAAATCATTTTCTCCAATCAAAGGCAGAATTTTTTCTAAATAATCATCAATTTCCTCGATTGCTTCGCCATAACCTTTAGCATTATTTCTATGCCCGAAAAGCATATCTGTATCAACAAGGTTAGTAAATATAATTTCTCTGTCGGCATCTGTAATATTTACGCCTTCGTATTTAATTTTTTCCAAATCAAGCGAGCCGTCAAGTGCTTTTATAGTAAGCTCAAGACCTTCTTTGTTAGAACCTGTATGAATTGCATGTGTAATTCCAGCCTTAGAAAAAATATCTTCAATTTTTCCGATACCGATAACTTTAGCCCCGGCTTTTTTAACTTTATCCAGAACAGTATCCTTCGGCGGCTCCATTGAATAATCTCTTCTGTCCTTAGAAATTCTGGTTGGCTTGCCGTCAATCACTTTGTAAGGACGTGCAATTACACGCGCTGTATTATAATTTCCTTCATCAAGAAGCCTTCTTGCTGTTTTGCACCATTCATAAAGCGTTTCAAGCGGAATCATATCTGTATCAACTGCTATCTGGAAAACACTGTCAGCAGAAGTATAAACAATCGGATATCCTGTTGAATGATGCTCATCATTTAATTTTTCTATAATTGCCGTACCGCTTGCCGGAATATTAGCTAAAATACCCTTACAGCCTGTTTCTTGTATAAATTTGTCAACAAGTTCCTTAGGGAATCCATTCGGGAAAGTTGAAAAAGGTTTTTCTGAAACAAGTCCTGCAATCTCCCAGTGTCCGGTTGTTGTATCCTTTCCTTTTGATTTTTCCTGCAAAGTTCCATATTGAGCAATCGGAGTTGCAGTCTTTTTTATACCTTTGAAATCCTGAATATTACCAAGCCCCATTGCTTCGAGCACAGGAACATCAAGCCCGTTATTGAATGCACAGACATTTCTCAGGGTATTACATTCCTTTGTATCGCCAAATTCTTCACAATCAGGCATTGCACCTATTCCCATTGAATCAATTACAATTATTATCGCCCTTTTTTTCATAAATAGCCTCCTAAACTTTTTAAATCATAACATATTTTTATGGTATTATAAATACAAAAACAAAAGGAGATAAATTTATGCAGGCAAGACGTGCAGCAAGAGAATTAGCACTTATATTGTTCTCACAATTTGATAAAGAAATAACAAAATATTCAAGAAAAGATTTTGAAGATATTATGCTAAAATCAGTTAGAATCCTTTCTAACTCAGCTTCAGAAGAATTAAAGCTTACAGTGGGCTCATTAATTGATATTAAAGATATGCTTGATACCTATGAAGCAGAGCACGAATCAAATCTTTCAAGACCAATGGGTGCCAAAAACAAACCGGTTCAAATTCCTATGACCGACGATATGATACAAAAAGTTGATACAATGATTGATGTTGCAGAAAAAGCAATTCTTGCACTGGAGATAGCAGAATTTGCAACACTCGAAAACCAGTCAGAAGTTAAAAACTACACTGTAGAAATTGCAGAACAGTTCAAACTTCACCATAAAGATATTGATAACGAAATCCAGAAATATTCTAACGGCTGGGATATTTCAAGATTAGTAAAAATGGATAAAGATATTTTAAGAATTGCAATCACAGAACTTCTTTACATCAAAGATGCACCGCTTAAGGTTATTGTAGACGAAGCTGTTGAACTTGCTAAAAAATATTCTACAGAAGATTCTTCCTCTTTTGTTAACGGAATTTTGGCAAAAGTTATCGTTGAAAACGGCCTGAAGGGCTAGGAGTAAGCCTATGTTCAACTTCTTTGACAAACTCAAAAACACCGTATCCAAAACAGCACAGGCGCTTGTAGGTAATGTTGTCGATGCGGTTTCTGATGAAGAAGAATTTTCAGAGTTTGTTTTAGATGATATGGAGGATTTGCTGATAAGCGCTGATTTGGGCGTAAGTTATGCTTCTGAACTTGTTGATAAACTCCGTTCGCAAAACAAAATAAAACCATCACAGGTAAAAGAGTTTTTGCAAACTGAGTTTTTCAAAACTCTTGACGAAGCAGGTTCTTGCAATCTGGCTTATAAAGATGGAGAATTAAATATTTATTTTATTACCGGTGTAAACGGTGCCGGAAAAACAACGTTAATCGGCAAACTTGCTTACCGCTTTAAGCAGGAAGGCAAACGTGTTTTAATTGCAGCCGGCGACACTTTTCGTGCGGCAGCAGAAGAACAGGTTGATATCTGGTCGAAACGTTCCGGCGCAGACATTGTAAGACGTGATAAAGCAGATCCTGCCTCAGTTGTTTATGAGGCTATACAAAAAGCCCGAAATGAGAAGTATGATGTAATCCTTGTGGATACAGCCGGCAGACTGCAAAATAAATTTAATCTTATGGAAGAACTGGCAAAGATTAAGAATGTTATTGATAAAAATGCTCCGTCAGAACTTCGTGAAAGTATTCTTGTAATAGACGCAAATACCGGTCAGAATGGACTTCAGCAGGCAAAAGTTTTTAAAGAGTGCGTAAACCTTTCTGCTGTTGCTTTGACAAAACTTGATGGTTCTGCCAAAGGTGCGATTGTGCTTACGATTGCAAAAGATTTAGGGCTTCCGGTAAAACTCGTCGGAGTCGGGGAAAAAATGGAAGATTTAAAAGATTTTAATTCAAAAGAATTCATTCAAGCTTTATTTAATTAGTACAAATTAACGAAAAAGAATGTATTATAGCAGGTTAGTTAAATTCTAACCTGCTTATTACTTAAACAGTTTTTCAAACCTTTTCATTGCTTCTATTGTGTTTTCCCTTGAGCCGAATGATGTCAATCTAAAATATCCTTCTCCGTTTCTGCCGAATCCGGAACCGGGTGTACCAACAACCTGCGCATTTTCAAGCAGATAATCAAAGAATTCCCAAGATTTCATATTGTTAGGACATCTTAGCCAGATATAAGGCGAATGTTTACCGCCGACATGCCAGATATTACATCTTTTTAATGTTTCAGAAATCACTTTTGCGTTTTCTTTATAATATCCGATATTTTCTTTAATCTCTTTTTGCCCTTCATCCGTAAACACAGCTTCTGCAGCTCTTTGTACGATATATGGTACACCGTTAAACTTTGTAGTCTGGCGTCTAAGCCACATTTTGTTTAACTTCCCGAGAGCCTTTGGAACAATTGTATAACCGCATCTTGTACCTGTGAATCCAGCCATTTTAGACAATGAGCAAAACTCAATTGCACATTCTTTCGCACCTTCAATTTCATAAATACTTCTCGGAAGGTTTTCATCTGAAATAAAGCATTCATAAGCAGAATCAAATAAGATTACTGCGCCGCACTCACGTGCGTAATCCACCCATTCTTTTAATTGTTCTTTGTTGTAAACTGCACCCGTAGGGTTGTTAGGTGAGCAAATATAGATTAAATCAGCTTTAATTTCTTTATTTACCCCGGGGAGGAAACAGTTTTCACCGTTTGCATCAGCATAAATAACCTTTCTGCCTGCCATGATATTTGTATCAACATAAACAGGGTAAACCGGATCCGGTACCAAAACTGTGTTATCCTGAGCAAACAAATCAAGAATATTGCCTAAATCACTTTTGGCACCATCAGAGATAAATATTTCATCCAAATCAAGTTCCACATTATGTGACTTATAATATTTCTGAACCGCTTCACGCAGAAAATCGTAACCCTGCTCCGGCCCGTAACCTCTAAAAGTTGCCTGAACCCCCATTTCATCTACAGCTTTATGAAGGGCATCAACTACAGCCTTGCACAAAGGCAGTGTTACATCACCGATACCAAGTCTTATAACTTTTTTGTCAGGGTTTTTTGATATAAATTCGTTAACCTTTTTCGCTACTGTAGAAAATAAATAACTTTGTTCCAGATTTTCATAATTCGTGTTTAAATGCATAATTTCCTTTCATCAGTTTATACAGCTGTTTACCGGGCACAGGTCTGCGTGTGTAGCACTATTGGTCGCTTTCTTCGTGTTTACCTTTCATTAACTTTTCAAAATCAGAAGGTTTAATATTCTGAATAAAATCTTTAAATTCCTGTGCTTCTTCTTCGTCTTTAGCAGCGTCTGTAGAAACAGAGCCGTTCATAAGAACATTTGCTGTTACAAAAATCGGCGCTTCTGCTCTCATAGCTACTGCTATAGCATCAGATGGCCGAGCGTCGACTTCAAGAGTTTCGCCATCCTTTGACAAAAACAGAGTTGCGTAATATGTTTCTTTTTCAACATCATTAATTTCAATTTTATCAAGTTTATATCCGGTTTTTTCAATAATATTTGTAATCAAATCGTGCGTCATAGGACGCGCAACAACGAGTCCTTCAATACATCTTATTATAGCGCTTGCTTCAGCAGAGCCAATCCAGATTGGAAGAGCCTTTCTATTATCTAAATCATGCAGAACAACAATTGGAGAATTTGTTCTTACATCTAACGCTATACCCATTACTTTCATTTCTATCATAAAATCTGCCCTCAACCAGTGTTTTCAATAATTATATCATAAAACCAAATTATATGATATAATCCGATGTATGAGAATTAATGTAGTATACAATAACCAGATAGGCGGCTGCGCAGATGTTCTTTCAAGATTGGAAGAAGAACTAATAACCAGAAAAGTCGAATTTCAAACCTTTGATATTGACAGCCTCAAAGAATTTGGAGATTTCACTATTGTTATCGGCGGCGACGGAACACTGCTCAAGGCCGCAAGATTTTACACGACAGCTCCGGTTCTCGGTATAAATCTGGGAAGACTCGGTTTTCTGTCGCAGGCAGGAGTAAGTGAGATTGAAAGTGTTGTAGACAAAGTCCTTGAGGGAAGCTATTCAACAGAAGAAAGGCTTATGCTTCAATCCGGAAATTCTCTTGCTCTTAATGATTTTGTAATCAAGGGGTGCAAAACATCAAGAACCTCAAAATTTTATCTTGAAATTAACGGCAAATTTGTATGCGATTATATTGCAGACGGATTAATTATCTCGACCCCTACAGGTTCAACAGCTTACGGACTTTCAGCAGGAGGCCCCGTTCTATATCCAACCTTAGACGCACTGGTTATTGTACCGGTATGCCCGCATACACTTAACGCCAGACCTCTGGTTGTACCGGTTGACGAGATGATTACAGTAAAAACGAGCGATAAACTTCTTTCTGTTGCTGTTGACGGGTTTGAAAAGCCGGAATGCGTAAAGGAAATCTCAATTAAATCCTCAAAACAAAAAGCAATTCTTGCTTTTTTAAATGATGACAGTTTTTATTCTGTACTTAGAAACAAGCTTCACTGGGGAATATCGCCGGAATATTTAAAAGACGCCCCTGTCGTTTAAGAATTGTGAATATTTTTTATCCAATACTTCTATATGGTTTGATATCCATGTTTTTAGGAATATTGCCATATTGAAATGAAGCATAAAATGATTTTTACGAAAATCTTCCTTGAACTCTTCAATCTTTGCTATAAAAAGTTTGTGCTGTTCTTTTTGTTCTGCAAGTTCAGGATAATCATATTTTTCCAGCAGAGCCTCTTCTGTTGTCAAATGTTGTTTTGAATATGTAATTAAATCATTAATAATCTTTACAAGCGCGTTTCGGTCATCTTTATTCTCCATTACTTTGTACAAAGAATCAAGAATATTAAAAAGAAGCTTGTGCTGTTCATTCATTTTATCAACTTTTACGTCGTGTTTTATTCTATTCCATGTAAGTCCTGTCATACAATACAGTCTAGCATATATAAATAGCCCGGGTCAATTATGTCAAATATACAGGCGGTTAATATCCGGTAAATTCATATCGTTATATGATAATTTCATACAAAAAAATGAACTTTGGAATGCTCCTGTCGTTTATAATATTGATAGAGAATGAAGATTAAGTTAAAAATACTTTTTACAGCTGTCTGTATCTCGCTTACACTGCAAGTTAATGCAATACAGTCAATACAAATAGAAAAAAATGCAGCACTAACACTTAATGACTGCATTAAAATCGCATTGAACAACAGCCCTGTAGTAAAGAAATACATACTTAATCTCGACATTGCAAAATCAAGTGTCGGTGTTGCAAAATCAGCATACTTTCCATCGCTTTCTTTAGGCACAAGCTATAAACAAAACTTTGGAGAAAGAAGCCACAACTTCGGAAGCTATCAGTCGCGAACACTTCCCGGATTTGATGCTTCACTTTCTCAGCTTCTATGGAATTTCGGGAAAACAGATGCAAATATTCGTATGGAAAAGTTCAACAGAATTGCAGCCGAATTTGATTTCGATGAAACTATATTAACTACTATCTTTAATGTAAAACTCCAGTACTATGGAGTTCTTGCGGCAAGATCTCTTATGGAAGTAGAAAGGCTTAATGTTCAGATTAACGAGAGAAACTATCAGAGAACGCTTGCATATTTTGACGAGGGTATTAAATCAAAAATTGACCTTGTTAATGCAGAAGTTAACTTGAGTGATTCAAAAGTATCATTTGTAAAAGCTGAAAACACCTATAAAAATGCTATTGTAAGCCTAAATAATGCAATGTATGTTGCTTATGCACCTGAATACAGCATTCAGAATACCGAAACATTCAACCTCAGCAACCCTTATGTACCGATGAGCCTTACAAATATTAATAACTACAAAAAGCTTCTGGCAACACCAGAAGACATCTCTGACGCTGTTTATGCGGTAAAAGCAGAAAAAAGCGATGTACTGAAAAACTACAGTTTTGAAAAATATCCTTATACGTTTGAAAAATCGGTTGAAATTGCAAAAGAAAATCGTCCGGATTTAAAAGCTCTTAACGCTTCTGTAAAAGCGATGAAGCAGTATGTTTTACTAACAAAACGCCAGTATCTTCCTGATTTAAAAGGCGGAGTTGGTTACAGTTATGCAAACAACAGATACTATGCTGACAGCGGTATGAATGTATCACTTAATTTGAGTTCTACTTTTAATATTATGCAGGTTAAAAATGAAGTTGACATTGCAAACTCACAGCTAAATTTAGCAAAAACAGAAGTTGAACTTCTAAACCAGAATTTATATTTTGATATCCAGAGTGCATACGTTGATATGATTCAGCTTGAGAAACAAATTCCGCTTCTGGAAACAAAAGTTCGGCAGACGTTGGAAAATCTTGAACTTGCAGACGGACGTTATGCAGTCGGGTTAGGTGATTACATACAACTTCAAGACGCAAGAGTTAATTACAATAATGCTCAGAGCTCTTATGTTCAGGCTGTTTATAATTATAATGTTGCACGAGCCACTCTCGAAAGAGAAATCGCCCTGCCTCAGGAAAATACTCTAACAGTAGAAGATGTTAAAGATTATCAGAAAGATTTGAAAAAAGAAGAGACACAAATAAAAAAACAGGCTAAAGCAGCACAAAAGAAACAAAAAAATAAAAAGGATAATGTATGAAACTTAAAAATATAAAAAAGAGATACATTGCAGCTCTATTGGGGATAATAATACTTTTATTTATAGCAGCTTCTGCTGTCAGCAAAAACCGTGTAGTATACGAAACCGCAACAATAAAGCGGCGTACGATTACACAGGTCGTAGAAGCCTCCGGCACAATTAATCCGGTCAATACCGTTTCTGTAGGTTCAACCGTTTCCGGCCTGATAAGCGCAATATATGTTGATTTCAATTCAAAAGTAACAAAGGGGCAGCTTCTTGCAGAGATTGACCCGAGAACTTTTCAGGCTACAGTTGATCAAAATGCTGCAAATGTTGAATCAGCCAGAGCAGATTTAGCAAACAAACAAGCTGCATACGAAATGAGTGCAAAGACTCTTAGAAGATATAGAAATCTTTATGCAAAAAGTTTTATACCAAAATCAGAACTTGATCAGGCAGAAGCAGATTATAAAGCTGACCTTGCACAGGTTAATGCTGCCAGAGCCAAAATCACCCAAACTCAGGCTCAATACAATCAGTCGCTTGTAAATTTGAATTATACCAAAATAACTGCACCGGTAAGCGGCATGATTATTTCCAGAGAAATTGACCTCGGACAGCCGGTTGCTGCAAGTTTTCAGGCTCCGGAACTTTTTACTATTGCTCAGGATTTAGAAAAAATGCAGATAGAAGTTAACGTTTCAGAAGCTGACATCGGAGATGTTAAAGAAGGGCAGGAAGTTATTTACACACTGGATGGATATCCTAACAGCGAGTTCTATGGAAAAGTTACACAGGTTAGAATTTCACCGACCACGGTTTCTAATGTTGTTACTTATTCTGTAATCGTAACCGTTGACAACAAAGACTTAAAATTAAAGCCGGGGATGACAGCAAACGTATCAATAATTACTGCAAAAAATGAAGATGTACTAACTGTACCAAATATTGCCCTGAAATTTACTCCAAAAACAGACGGACAAAAATATAAAAATCAAGGACTATGGGTTGAAGACGGATTGAAAATATCAAGAATTAACATAACAACCGGAGCGAGCGACGACTCTTTTACAGAAGTTAGTGGAGAGGGTATTCGCGAAGGTGAAAAAATTCTAGTCGGAATCAAAGGTAAAAAAGGACAAAAACAACAAAACTTTAGACCACCAAGATTGTAGTAAGAAAAAGGGCGGTTCCGAAAATCGGAACCGCCCTTTTGAAAATTATTTT
>UNSK01000025.1 GCA_900552525.1 Candidatus Gastranaerophilales bacterium
CCGGCTTTTGTAGCTTCAACAATAGCTTCTAACACAGCCTTTGTACCTTCTGCAAACTTAGGATTTTCAAAAGCTCCTACAGGGCCGTTCATAAGAATTGTCTTTGAAGATTTTAAAACATCAGCAAAAGCTTTTCTTGAGTCTGGGCCTGCGTCAACGCCTTCAAATCCATCAGGAATTTCATTTATTTTCACGAATTTATTAGTTCCATTACCGGAGAAATCATCTGTTACAAGAACGTCAGTAGCCATAACAAGCTTAACTCCTTTTTCAGCAGCTTTCTTTTCAATAGCCTTAGCTGTTTCAATCTGGTCATCTTCACAAATAGAGTTGCCTATTTTACCGCCGTTAGCTTTTACAAATGTATAAGCCATACCGCCGCCTATTATCATGTTATCAACTTTATCAAGAAGGTTTTCTAAAACACCAATCTTAGAAGAAACTTTTGCACCGCCTACAACAGCTGTGAAAGGTCTTTCCGGATTATCAAGAGCCTGTGATAAGCATCTAATTTCTTTTTCCATCAATAATCCTGATACTGCCGGCTTAAGGATTTTTGCTAACTTTGCAGTTGAAGTATGGTTTCTGTGAGCAGCGCCGAATGCATCATTTACATAGAAATCGCCTAATTTTGCAAGTTCTTCAGCAAAAGTCATGTCATCATCTTTTGCTTCTTCAGCCTTATAGTAACGAATGTTTTCCAATAAAGCAATTTGACCGTCTGCAAGTTTTTCAACATAAGGTTTTGCTTCTTCTACAGAAGGAATGAACACAATTTCTTCACCAAAAACTTTTGACATGTATTTTGCAACAGGTGCAAGTGTAAATTCAGGGTTCTTTTCGCCTTTTGGTCTGCCGAGGTGAGCCATAAGAACAATTTTTGCACCCTTTTCTTTTAAATAATTAACTGTAGGAACGATAGCCTGAATACGGGTATCATCAGTTACATTTTTGTTTTCATCTAAAGGTACGTTGATATCAACTCTGACAAGAGCTGTTTTACCTTTGATGTCACCTAAATCTTTAATTGATTTTTTCATTATCTCTTTCCTTTCTTATTTATCCCTTGCATGTTAATTATAGTAAAAACATAAAAATTAGGTAAATTTTTTTTAAGTAACATGAGATTTTTTTAGCTGTTTACTATACAATGTTAAAATGAATTAAGGACGGATTTATGGTGGAAACTTTCGAACTTACAAATTATAATTTCTATTCCAGCCGCCTGGATATGGAACTTATCACAAACATTGTGGATACGCTTAAAGAAATTCTTGAAGAAGACAAAAAACAGGAGCAGCCTTTGTTCCTGAAAGTTGCGGACGACTTTATCATGAATATTGCACGCAAAGTTGTGCAGGAAAAGAAAAAAACTTTCCTAATTGGTATTACCGGTGAAAGCGCCTCCGGAAAAACTGTGTTTGTTGATAACACTATTGAAGCTGTTGTGAGAGATAAAAAAGAAGGGATTTATACTGTTATCCGGCAGGATGATTATTACAAAGACACGTCAAAAGAGCTGCTTGAAGCAGGAAGCTATGATGCTTTGTTTAAAACAGGGTTCAGCTTTGATACTCCGGATGTAATAGATTTGCAGCTCATGAGAAAACACCTGCTGGGTCTTAAACAGGGTGAAACAGTGGTTTCGCCGAAATATGATTTTGTAACATGCGTATCAGACCCTGATGGAGAGGTTAAGACTCCTGCAAAGGTTGTATTAACAGAAGGTTTATACGTTCTAAATGAAGAAGTTCGAGATATTATGGATGTAAAAGTATATGTATTTACTCCTATTGACGTAATTAAAGAACGCTGGTACAAACGTGCAGTATCACGCGGGAAAACAGGAGAAGCAGCTGATTTACAGTTCAAGAATGTAAACGAAACTGCGCAGCAGTACATAAGACCGACATACCAGATTGCAGACTGTATAATTAATGGTATGGTTGACAAAGATTACATAAAAGTAATAACAGAAAAAATCATGGCAAGGCTTGCCGAGGTTTGTTGTTGATATAGAAAATTATTATTCCCTCTCCGACGGGGAGGGTTGGGGAGGGGGTTAACTTGTTCGAGCTCAAAGCACAAATGTATTTTTCGGCAGCACATCATCTGTTAAATTATGAAGGAGAATGTGAGCACCAGCATGGACATAACTGGCTGGTTGAAGCTTATGTTAAAGGAGAAAATCTGGATAAAAGTAATATTCTTGTAGATTATAAAGTCTTAAAACGTGAAATGAAAGCGGTTTTAGATTTACTGGATCACAAGGATATTAACGAACTTCCTGAATTTAAAGGTGAAAGTCCTTCAAGCGAGATGATTTCTATGTTTATTTATAATAAACTTAAAGAGAAAATTGTTCAGGTTTCTAAGGTTTCTGTATGGGAAACAGCAACTTCTTGCGCAAGTTACTATGAGGAATAGGTTTAGTAGGATATAAAAAATGGATATCGTACAATCAATATTAATGGGAATAGTGCAGGGACTGAGCGAATTTTTACCAATTTCAAGTTCAGCTCATCTTGTATTTACCTCAAATTTCTACAAGGTCTTTAAGGGAATAGAATTGGTGCACGAATCTAATCAGGAAATTTTTCTTGATATTATGCTGCATTTAGGTACATTGATTGCCGTTTTAATATTTTTTAGAAAAGAAATTTTTGAAATCCTCAAGGCTTTGTACACAGGTTTAAAAACAAAAAACTACACATCAAGAGAGTTCAAAATTGGTATCTATATCATACTTGGTACGATAATCACAGTACTAATAGCATTTCCTCTAAACGAAGTTGCCGGAAGCCTTGTGTTTAAGCCTGCATTTGTAGGTCTTTTACTTATATTTACCGGTATTCTGCTTCTTTTCAGCGAAGCATGGTCAAAAAAGCTTACAGAGAAAAAAGAGATTACATTAAAAAGCTCTATTTTAATAGCAATTGCTCAGGGTTTAGCAGCAATTCCCGGCTTTTCACGTTCTGGATTAACTATTGCAACGGGACTTTTAAGCGGTTCTGACAGAACAACCTCTGCAAGATACTCTTTTCTCTTGAGTATACCGATAATCCTTGGAGCTTCAATGTTTTACCCTCTTATTAAGCTTGATTTTCATGAAGTTATTACATATAATTGGACAGCTATATTAGCCGGAACAATTGTTTCTGGAGTAGTAGGATATGTTTGTATAAAATACTTTTTAAAATTTGTATCAAAATTCTCTCTCGGAATTTTTGGCTACTACTGTCTGATTATGGGGATTATAACCGCTGTATTTTTCACACTGTGTCAATAATTTTAGTAGTTTGTTCCAAAGGGCTTCTTGGAATGGATAATATAAGTTAGTAGTTAGATGGGATGAAGCCCGCCCAAATGGTGTAAAAATGGAATTGAATAAATATATTGAACATACACTTTTAAAACAGGATGCAACACGGGAAGACTTAGAAAAACTTCTTAAAGAAGCTTGTGAATACAGCTTTTTAGGTGTCTGCGTCAACCCTTGCAATGTAAAACTTGCAAAGCAGTTTCTTAAAGAAACCGGCTACAATGAGGTTAAAGTTGTTACTGTTGTAGGTTTTCCACTCGGACAAACGACAACTGAAAATAAAGTTTTAGAAACCGTTGATGCAATAAAAAACGGGGCTGATGAAATTGATATGGTTATAAATGCAGGAAGGCTCAAAGACAAGGATTACAACTACATTGTTGATGAAATTTCTAAAATAAAGGCTTTTTGTCAGGGAAGAAATTTAAAAGTTATACTTGAAACAGACCTTTTGACAAAAGATGAAATTAAAAAGGCATGCGAACTTTGTATACAAGGCGGAGCTGATTTTGTTAAGACATCAACCGGATTTGTGAAAAACGGAGTGGGTGCAAAAGAAGAAGACGTCAAATTGATGTACGAAACTGTTAAAGATGCAGGACTTAAGGTAAAAGCCTCCGGCGGAATAAGAGATAAAGAAGCCGCAATAAAAATGATTGAAGCAGGTGCTTCAAGACTAGGAACAAGCTCAGGTGCTAAAATTTGCTCTTAGCACTAGGTATAAAGTATAAGATTAATTCAATAATAAGTTTAATGTAATGATGAAGGGTTGCTTTTATCATAATAAAGAATCCTCATCGCTCAAACTTTCCTCTCTTTTTACAAGAGAGGTTTCTTTATGTTATAACTTATATATGAATTATTCAAAGTTATTTGATTTTGCGCGGGATTTTTATACATCACTTTCTTACAATGATAAGTACGGCAGAGCAAAAATTCCTTTCAGATATTTTTTAGAGCTTACATACCATTGTAATCTTGCCTGCCCTTATTGTTATGTAGGAAAAGAACGCAATAAAAAAGAACTTACGACTGATGAATGGAAAAAAGTAATAAATCAGCTTCCTTTCTACTCAATAGCGACTCTTGTCGGAGGAGAACCGCTTATAAGAAAAGATTTTATTGATATTCTGGCTTACACCTCAAAAAAAATCTGGAACAAAGTTCATGTTGTTTCAAACGGAATATTGATTAATGATGAAATCATTAAGGCTTTTATCAAATATAAACTTCTTATGCTTTCTGTTTCTCTTGACGGTTACGGAGAAAATCACGATAAGAACAGAGGCAAAGAAGGTATTTTTGACATTATTATATCAAACCTTGAGAACCTTAAATCACAAAAACCAAACCAGATGGTTGATATCAAAACAATTGTACTTGAGAACAACCTTGATGATTTAGTTAAGCTGTACAAACTTTGTGAAAAAATGGGATTTGAATTTCTGTCAATTTCGTTTTTGAGGAATAACAACTGGAAACAAAGTTCAATACTTCAAGAATGTTTCATTCCTGAATATAATGCAAATTATCCGATAGAACAATATTTTGATATGGCTCATTTTAAAGAAGTTTACAGGGAGATCGAAAGCCTCAAAGGAAAGACAAAGCTCAGATTTTCACCGAAATTTGAATACAGCAAAAATCCGCTTGAATCAATTGAAAAGTTTTTCAATTTGCCTTCAGAAACGCCTGTACAAAAAATTTACAAGCCTTGCACATTTCCGTACAATAACATGTTTATAAATCCTGAGGGGTTTGTTTATCCATGCCTGTCACAGAAAATTGGAAATGTAAAGGATAAAAGCTTGAAAGAACTTTTTAATGCTCCGCAATACTGCTGCTTCAGGAAGAACCTTAAAGCAAACGGCGGAACCTTCGGCGCGTGTCAACTTTGCTGTGAATTAACACCGGAATTTTAAATTTTCTTAACAAACATGGCAATTTTTTATGCAGACCTAACTTTATATATATAGTTAGGTTAGTTGTAAAAAGGTTTAATTGTGACACAAATTAATTCAAATATTAATATACAAAACTTTGCAGGACAGCAGCAGAAACAGCAGCCGACTGTCCGCATACCTAACTATTACTATGTTCCGGATACATATTCCCCGCAGAGTGTAAAAGAAGTTGTAAAAGAAAATCCGTTCTATGATATGTTTCTTAAACCTTTTGTAGAACATCCTGTTGCTGTACTTGCGACCTGGCTTGGACTTGGAGTTGGTTTGGATGCATATTCTACTGCGTGCAGCGGAAAATACGAAGACAGCCTTGTTAAAAAAGCAGCAAATTTCGGGGATAATATCCAAAATTCAAAAATTATCCAGAATAAACCGGTTCAAACAGTATTAAAAGGTTTCGGCACTGTTGGAAATGCCGGTAAAAAAGCTGTTCAAAACAGTGCAATTTTGCGTGCAATGAAAGAAACACCAACAATGCCGGAATGGTCTACTGTTAAAACTCAAATGTTTAATCAAAAACAAGAAGTTGTACAGGATTTTATAAGAATAACTGAAGCTTTGAAATTAGATTCAGCAGAAGCTCCGAGCTTAAAGAATATCGGGCTTAATGACCGTGAAATTACAATGTTGAAAAAGACATTTAATGTTCAAAAAATCTCACAGATACCTGAAACAGATGCTGTAAATCAAGTTTTATTAGACCGTTTAGGGAAAACTCCGGAAGAGATAAAAAAAATTCAGGGAATGGGGGCTGCATCCACAAAAGCTGTTAAAACAGAAATTCTTAAAGAAATGGGCTTAGACACAGAAAAACTTAAGCTTATCAAGGATGATGTTTACGGAAAATACATCAATGATGTAAAAACTGCAGCCGGTAAGGTCAAAGGTAAAGTAAAAATGGGCGCAGGCCATTACAGCTGGATGGGGCCTCTTACTAAACCTTTTGAAAGAACTGTAGGATGCGATGAAATCTTTAACAAGCTTCACAGTATGTCAGATGGAGCAAAAACCGGAACCGGAAGATTTATGTCTAAGGCCATGCAGATGATACACCGCGGATTAACATTCGGAGGCGGTAAGCTGGGGGCATTAATATTTATTGCGCCTCTGCTGGTTGAACTTGGCATAAATGTTAAAAAAGCTGATAAAGACCAGAAAATAGGTACAGCAGCAAACGGTTTCGTTGATAATATTTCGTGGGTATTTACATTCCCTCTTGCATTAAGAATGATGCACTCAATCGGCGGTATTAAAAATGCCGGAATGGGAAAAGAAAAGGTTGAACAATACAGAAAACTGGTAGAAGATTTTAATAAACGTGTTGAACCTACTATACTTAAAGATGGTATTAAGGTTCCAAACCCGAATACATTCAAAACAAAACATGAATACGATGTTGCAAGAAGTGTCGTAGAAAAACAATTAAAAGAATTAAGGACTGTAAAAGGTCAAAACATATTTACAAGAGGTCTGCGCAAACTTGCAGGCTGCATAACACCTGATTTGTGCAGACTAAACAGTTACAGAAACTCAAACTTTGCAGCCAATACTGCACGCAAAGTTCCTGCTTTCTTTAGAAACGCAGCAGGTATCCCTATAAGATTCGGCATTTGGGGGCTGATTTCAATGGGCGTTCTAAGTGCTGCATTAACAAAATGCACAACCGCAATATTCGGCAAATCTTATGACGCGATGAAACAGGATGAAAGAAAAGCTGATAAGAAAAAACAGCAAAAATTCCTGAAAGACGATTTAAACCAGAGATTGTATGATGCACAAAAAGCAAAACAGTTCGGCAGACAGCCGGCAGTCGCTGCACAGCCTCCGGTCCAAAATATAATGACAACAAAGGGTACAAGTCCATACAGCAGTCAAATTCCAACACCGGAAACCAATGTTGATAACTATACCTATATTCCGTCGCAGCAAAATATAATTCCGCACACAATCAAGAATAATAATGTGGATACATATACCTACATCCCGTCACAGGAATGCATAATTAAATCCGACAAAGTAAACGAAGCTCAGAGAAAATATATTCCATCTCAGGCAGCTGCAAATATACAAAAAACTTTTGATAACTCTGGTCTGCAATCCGCATTGGACAGAGCTCAAAAAGCAGAAGATAAAGCTTTAAGAGTGCTTGCCGGAAACTTTGAAGGTTTGTAATACAGGTTATAATCTGTCCTAAAGTATACAAAACTACTATATTTAAAGGATTTCAAACACATGAAATTATAGTTTAATATATTTAGAATAGTATACAATTGGAGATAATTATGGATATATTTGCAGTCATAGGCCTATTTTTCGGTATGACAATGATACTTATAGGGCAGGCAATGGAAGGCGGTAATCTCGGACAGCTATTACAAATAACTGCTGCATTTATCGTCCTCGGCGGTACAACAGGTGCTGTTATTTTAAGCTTCCCGCACAAAACATTAATTTCAGCCATAAAAATGTTGAAAAACGTATTTATGCCGCCTAAATCAGACTTTAATGCTCTAATTACAGAAATCGGCGGTTTCGCAACCAAAGCCAGAAAAGAAGGTATTATTTCTCTTGAAAAAGAAGCTTATAACGCTTCGGACAGCCTCCTAACACTAGGTTTAGGAGCTGTTGCCGACGGTACAGATCCGGCTCTTGTAAGAGAAATGATGGAAAACCAGATAGAGCAGCTTGAAAATTATGTAAACAATGCTGCAAAAGTTTTTGAATCCTTCGGTGGTTATTCCCCGACACTTGGCATTATCGGTGCCGTTATGGGCTTAATTCAGGTTATGCAGAACCTTTCAGATCCGTCTAAACTAGGTGCAGGTATTGCAGTTGCATTCGTTGCTACTATTTATGGTTTGTTCGCAGCCAACCTTGTTATGATTCCAATCAGTACCAGAATAAAATTTATTTATCAGGGCGTATTTTTATACAAAAATATGATTTTAGAAGGAGTTTTATCAATTCAGGCCGGCGAAAGCCCTGTTCTAATTGAACGCAAGCTGCGCTCATTTATACTCGAAGACAATAAGGAAGAAAAAGCAAATGGCTAAAAAACAGAAACACCCTGAACATGAGAATTTGGAAAGGTGGCTGGTTTCTTACGCCGACTTTATTACTCTGCTCTTTGCAACCTTTGTTGTTTTGTATGCACTTGCTCAGGTTGACGCAACTGATTTTGCAAAACTTGAAGAGTCTCTGAAAAATGCTTTCAGTCAAAATACTCTGTTTGACGGCCAGCAGGCTTTAATGGACGGAAGCGACTCAATATTTGACCAGCAGCAGGCAAATTCATTTATTCCAAGCTTGATGCTCGAATACATAAGTCCTAGATATGAAGAAGAATCGTTTAAAGAGATTGAAGAATCTATTCAGGAGCTTACAAAAGCCGGAGAACTTGATGGCATTTCGGCTAAAATAACTGACAAAGGTTTGTTATTAACCTTTGATGATAAGTACTTGTTTGCACCGGCATCTGCATATCTTGATTCTAATGCAAGAAAACTGCTGGACAAAGTTGGGGTGCTTATCTGCAAAAAATTTGTTCTCCACGCTATGAGAATTGAAGGGCACACTGACAGCGACCCTATTCACACTGAAAAATACCCTTCTAACTGGGAGCTTTCAGCATCAAGAGCTTCTTCTGTTGTAAGATATATGATTAACCGGTTTAAGTTCTCCCCATCCCTGTTTTCTGCTATTGGATACGCTGATACAAGACCTCTTGAAACAGCTATTTCACCTAAAGATCCGGCTAACAGAAGAGTTGAGATACTCATATTGAAAAACAGATATAAAAGAGAATTTGAAACAAGAAATGATTTTACGTTAAATCTTACAAAAGCTCAACAGGAAGCAATACAAAAACAGCGTGAACAAATTATTAGAGCAGTAGAAGGCGACTCTATTTCACCTGCTGCAAGAAAGCTTCTTGAAGAAAACAGGGAAAGAATTAAACGCCAAAAGAGTGAAACTCTTTCAAAGAGCAATATGGAGCTTTATATCAATCTGGATAAAGAAACTGGTGATAAAGGCACTATGCCTGCAGTTGAAAGACGTGTAATTAAGCTTGATTCTAATATTCCGGAAGATGAGGATTTTGGATTATGATACAGTATTCTGTCGGAATGTCATTAGGCCCCTCTTCTTCTGTAGAAAGCGGAGTTGCTGTTAGAGAGATTGCAACCGGCAAACTCATTTATGTTGACAAACTTTTCTCAATGTCTGATGTTCAATTATTTTTTGATAACTATTCTTCCATTCAAAATTCTGTATTCTGTATTTCCCTTCCCTGGGATAATACAATGATGGAAGGAAAATGGAGAGTGCTTTCAAAGCCATACCAGCTTATCCATGAGAATGAAGACAGGTTTCTTAACAGGGATAACTGGATGCAAAGATTTGCCCCGAGAGGAAGCGAACTCTTTATGAAACTTAAAGAAGAAGGTGCAGATATTTCCAGATTCGAAGTATATTTAACAAGACAAAAGTTTAACCTTTATTCGAATTTCAAAGAACGCTCAAGTGCGGATTGCAAATTTCTGCAGTCTGCTTTAAAGTATGAATACAATTTTGATTCACTTCCAGCCAATATGATGCCTGTTGCTCAGCTTGAAGCTATTGTCGGCTGTCTTCTTGGAGAAGAGAAACTTAAAAATAACACCGGCAAAATTTTTGAGTTTCGCGGGCTTGATGTTATAAATCTTTAGAGGTATTCTTGTAAATATTTGTAAAAATATTTTCAGGAAAAAGCAATTTTTTTTCTTGACAGACATTATGTCAACAGATGTGTATAGTTGAAAGGAAGTAAAATATGGTTCAATCAATTGATAACAGCGCTAACAGACCGATTTATAACGGTGTAAAAATTAATATCCAAAAGCCGGAAGTTAATGCCTCAGGGGTAAATTCAGGGGTAAATAGAGGAGAAAATATAAGTTACCCTGATAATGGAATTTACAATGCTGTAAATATTGATATTGACAATCCTTCAGTTAACACTGAACCAAAAAGAATCTATGATTATCCTGAAGCAGAAGGCCCTGTTACGTATGAAATGGCCAACACTAACCGTATTCCGCTTCCTCAAGGTTTTAATGTAGCATACCATACAACAAACGTTATTCTGCCAAAAATGGAACAGGAAGTTGAAATAGAAGGTATAAAACCAGAAGAAGCAGATGATATTGAAGAAGTTGAAATTGAAGAAGAAACACCTGCCGTTCCTGAACCAAACTATACAACAACTGAAGCTGAAAAGGGCGTAGAGCCAGAAGAAGCAAATCAAGAAACTACACTTCCTCCAGTAGTTGAAGAAAAAGCTCCGGAGGTTAAAGATGCCATTGCAGATGATGTACAAATCATGGAAACAGAAGTTAAAGAAACAGAAATTAAAAGACCTGAAATAATTCCGGGAGAAGAAATTTTACCGGACGTAGATATTCCTCTTGTTATTTCTAACCTTACAAACGCGGATTACGATGTACAGGCTCAGCAGATGGAAGAAATCGCAAGAATATCTTTAGATAATCCTGAAAATGCAGTTCCATATATCGTACGTGAAGTATTTTCAAGCTTAATTGACATAACTAAAAAAGATACAGCTAACCTTGCAGCTCCTACAGACGAACAGGTACAGGCAAGAAAGAAATTAATCTCTAACTTTATAGTTATGGAAAACGCAAAACAAGGACAAGGTCAGGTAAAACTCCCTTATCAGTTAACAGAAAAAGATTTTGCACTGGCGAATGAACTTTCTCCAATGGAACAGGCTGAAAGAAATAAAGAATATGCACTTTATACAATTTCAATTCTCGCTAAAATATACACAGATGAAGTTGAAAAACAAACAGGAAATATAGTTCCTCTAACAGATTTGCCGGGTTCTGCAGCTATCGTTGATGCGCTCAGATTTAATCCTAATTCAGGAGTAAAAATCGCAGCAATCGATGCACTTAGACATATTCAAAGACCGGAATACAAAGAAGAACTGACAACTTTATATACACTGGCTCAAGCAGATTCTAACCCTCAGGTTTCAATGGCTGCTGAAAGAGCACTTAATAGATCGAATGTTTAATTACTACACTACCAAAAAAGAACATCCGGATTTATTTAATCCGGATGTTTCTTTTCTATTATTTAATTAGATGCTTCAGGACATGGAGGTGGAGGCGGACAGTGATGGCCGCGTTCAAAATTCTTACGTCCTTCTTTTTTCATGTTCTTAAGAATTTTCTTCTGGTCTTTTGTCAATATTGCTTCGAAATCTTTCATGTTCTGTTTTCTTATTTCGTTCGCTTTTTTCTCAAGAACAGCAAGCTCTTTATCTATCTGAGCCAGTTTTTCCTCCTGCATCTGAACAGCTATTCTTGACATCTTAACCATTCTTGCTTCCTGTTTCTTTGCTTTAATTTCTTCTAACACAGGTTTCATTTTTTGACGCCCCTGAATACGCAGCTCTCTGGCTTTAATTTTCTGAGCTTCCGTAAGGCCGAGTTTCTGTTCAAATGCAGCTTCGTGAGCTTTTCTTCTATTCATAATTTCTTCTTTTGAAGGAGGATTTTTAATTCCTTCATTTGGAGCACCGGTTGTTTCAGCAGCAATTACCCCTGATCCTGCGAGTATGCATGCTGTACACATCATAATTGCTAATTTTTTCATAAATTCACCTCTCTTATAATAAATCTTTTAATACTTCTGCCAGCTCTTTTTTTGCATTATAAATTCTGGATTTAACCGTGCCTATAGGGCACTTAAGCCTGCTGGCTGCTTCTTCGTATGTATAACCGTATATTTCACAGAGCATAATAGTTTCACGCAGTTTAGGCTTTAAACTGTCTATCGCTTTTATTATTCTCTGCTGACGTTCTGATGCAATAACATTTGCCTCCGGAGTTGTTTTTTTGTCTTTTATGCTAGTCAGAACAAAATCATCTGATGTTGAATCCTGCTCGTATCTTACTACTGCTGATTTCAAATAATCTTTAGAGGTATTCTTCGCGATTGTGCCGACCCAGCTCTTGAAAGAACCTCTTTCCTGATATTTCTCTGAATTTTTCCAGAGCTTTATATATACCTCTTGCTCTAAATCTTCATTCTCGCTTTTGGTAATTAGTTTTATTATATTTTTAATATTACTTTTGTTTGTTTTAATTATTTCGTTAAAATTCATTAATCCACCGCAATGAGTCCGTAAGAATCAACAGGGAAGCCTAAATCCTCAGCAGACAAAGTATCTCCATAGCGTAATGTGTCAAGCATATCATCATAGTTTTCCATTACTGTAATTGTAACAGTTGAAAATATGAGAAACATCAAAACACACGCTATCTTCAAAATAGGTTTCTTCTTTGACTTAGAATAATAATGAAACTTTACCTCATCAATGAGTCCGGAAACCTTATCCATTTTTTCCTGTTCCCTGCGGCAATCCTCACATTCCAGAAGATGTTTTTTTAATGTTTCATCATCTGAGAATATAAATAATCCTTCATATTTTGAGCATTTATCATTCATAATGTAACCTCTATATTAGTATAACGAAAAATAAAAAAATTTGTTCATTTCTGCATAAAAAAAAGACCTTGTAAAAACCAAGGCCTGTCCGTTTAAATAAGAAGAGAGAGCTTTATATTCTTCTTAAACAACGTCAAGAAAAATTTTTGCTACTCTCCTGTCAAATTCTTTACAAAAATTTACATTAATTCTTAATTCGAAGTTTCATACCCAGTTTAACCAGTCTGTTGATTAAACTTTGCGGCATCTTCGCAATAATTCTTGCAGCAACAGCATCTCTTCCTACTGTATATGTTAATTTTGGATTTTTCGCCCCATCAGCCTTTAGAATTACATCCACAACTTTATCTGCAGAAAGTCCTTTAGACTCATTTTTCTGCGCATTGGAGATAAGAAACTCCATCTCTTTTTCATAACCTTTGCAGTTTTCTATGTATTTAGAATTTTCTTCAACCGATTTTCCCCACAAAGGTGTTGCAATAACACCGGGTTTGATTGAAACAACCTTAATATCTTTCTTATTTTCTACAAGCAGTGCATTAAAAAACATATCCAGACAGCGTTTGGAGGCACAGTATGGCGATATAAACGGAAAAACACCGTAACTTGCCATAGAGCTTACATTTATAATCTTTCCGCCTTCCAGCAAATCTATCAAATCTTTGGTTAATTCCAGATGACCGAAAACATTAACATCAAACTGCCTTCGTATTTCAGAAATATCAATTTTTTCCACCGGCCCTGCAACAACACATCCGGCAATATTTACCAAAGTGTCAATTTTTGTACACTTAGAAATTAGGTACTCTGCTGCGTATTTTATGCTTTCAGGTTTAGCATAGTCAACATAAAATGGGTAAATATTTGGCGATAAAGCTTGCAATATTTCAAGCTTTGATTTATCTCGATATCCGGCAAAAACTACATTATCAGCGGCAATTCTCTCAAGTAATGCCTTGCCTATCCCCGAAGTCGAGCCTGTAACTACATAAGTTTTAGTCTTCATAAAGAGGTCTCATCAAAAGTATTGTAGAAATATTAACCTGCAGAAAATCATGAGATTCAACTTCCTTCTGCGGTACTAACTTTGATTCAAGGGTACAATTCTTTACTGCAATAAACTGCTTATTAGTATTAAGAATTTCTGAAAGCAGTCTGGTTTTCTTGCCAATCTTTGGCATAAAAACATAACCTTTTATTATATATTCTGCAGTTTCAATATAAACCTTTTCTCTCCATGCAGATGTTGTAAGTTCTAAAATTTCGTTATTTTCCATTTTATGTTTGTCTCCAATACAGGATTGCCATTTAAATTGTATGTTCTCTTTGAGGGTGACCCGTAGGTTCTATTCTAACTTGTAGGTTTTACGTTTATCACCCGACCTGTGGTCTACGTGCGTAGCACCCTAGTTCATGTATGACTGGAAGAGTGGTAAGTACAGAGCCAATGCCATTACAAGAACGATACTACCGATTACAATAAGCATAATAGGTTCAATCATTTTTGTTAAAGTATCAATAATAGCATCCAGAGTTCTATCGAGGAAGTTTACACCTTTTTCAAGCATATCGCCCAAACGACCTGATTGTTCACCGGTTGCAATCATAAATAAAAGCATCTTAGGTACAATCCCTGTCGATTTCAATGCCTGAGAAACCTGCATACCTTGTTGAACTTTTACAATAGCACCGCTCATTTTATTTTTCATAACAGAATTTGTTAATGTAATAACAGCCAGATGCAGACAGTCTACAACCGGAATACCGGCATCATATGATACGCTTAATACTGATAAAAAGTTTGAATAGTTTGAATACAAAATCAAGTTATTAAGCAAAGGTACCTTAAGAACCACTTTATCCAGAATATTTCTTGCAGGCTGCCAGTTTATCATTAAAAAACAGAAAGCAAATACAGCTACAACAAATATTGGAATTGTGAACCAGTAAGTTTTCAAATAATCACCCGCAAGAATCATCATTGAAGTAATCCAAGGCAATGCTTTTTCCTGTTGAGCGAACATGTCTTTGAATGCAGGGAATACAAATGTAAGCATGATGATAATGATGAAAAACGCCAGCACAATAACGAACATCGGATACATCAATGTACCAATAACTTTACCTTTAATATTAGCCTGTTTTTCCAACAAGTTTTTGATACGGTCTAATGTTTTTTCAAGTTCACCGGATTCTTCACCGGCTTTTACCAGACCAATAAAAATATACCCGAAAACCTGCGGATATCTAGCCATTGTATCAGCAAAAGTTGAACCGGCCATAATCTGCGTCTTCAAGATTTTTGACATGTCACGAATTTTCTTCTTAGCTGCTTCCTGCTCCATAAACATCAAAGATTCAACAGCTGGAATACCGGATGTTAACAAAATTTGCAGGGTTGAGATAAAGTCAATCTTTTCGCTTAACGAAAGTGACGAAAGTCTTGTTGCTTTCTTAGCTTTTATATCCACAGCCTCATTTATCTGTGTAGGAACAAGCCCCATCTTACGGACAACATCACGTGCATCCTTAAGATTGGAAGCTGTTATCTCACCTCTGACAACTTCTTTTCCTTGCTTTAATGCTATGTAGCTATATAATGGCATATAAACCTCGCATACCTATTCTTTAATCACTTGCGTATCCAAGAACTCTTATAAATTCATCTGTAGTAGTTCTACCTTCGATAATATGATTTAAACAAGAGTCTTTTAATGTTTTCATTCCTGCCGCAACAGCAGCTTCTTCAATTTCAATATCATGTGCACCTTGAGCGATTAATTTCTTAATCTCTCTTGTGATAGGCATAATTTCATATATACCTAGACGACCTGTAAATCCGAGATATCCGCATTCTTTACAGCCCTTTTTCCTATACAGCTTGGTTTTCATTAATTTCTGCTGTAACTCAGGATTTGTTGTAATATGTTTTACCTCTTCCTCTGTAGGAATATACTCTTCTTTACATTTATCACACAATCTTCTTACAAGACGCTGTGCAATTACACCGGTCAAAGTAGAAGAAACCAGATAATCTTTTGCACCCATTTCAATCAAACGTGTAACAGTTGCGGCTGCTGAGTTTGTGTGAACAGTACTTAATACAAGGTGACCTGTTAGAGCTGCTGAAATAGCAACTTCTAAAGTTTCAAAGTCACGGATTTCACCGATAAGGATAATATCAGGGTCCTGACGTAAAATAGCTCTCATACAAGACGCAAATGTAATATCTGCTTTCGGGTTAACCTGTGATTGGTTAATGCCCTCAAGTTTAATTTCTATAGGGTCTTCGATTGTTGTAATATTTACATCTTCATTATTCAATGATTTGAGAATTGTATACAGAGTAGTTGTTTTACCAGAACCGGTAGGACCTGAGGTCAAGATAATACCATTAGGACACTGTACCATATCGTGAATTTTCTGCACATCAGATTCTTCTGCACCCGGAATTACCATCTTATTGCCGGAAGCTTTCAAACTTACAGCAGGTGCAAGAATACGAATTACAACTTTCTCTTTGCCGGAAACTGGAAGAGTATTTATACGGAAATCGTACATTCTATCATTATATTTGATAGAGAAAGTACCATCTTGCGGGCGTCTATGCTCAGCGATGTTCATTCTCGCCAGAACTTTAAATCTGGTAATAACAGCCTGTTCAATAGAACCCGGAATATCCAAAACTTTTTTTAAGATACCGTCAGATCGAGTACGTACGACATAATATCCTATTCTAGGTTCAATATGAATATCGGAAGCCTTTGCATCAATAGCATCTGTAATAATCTTATATACAAACTTAGCTACGTTACCGCTGGCATCCTGCAGTTCTTTTTCAACCTGAGCCCAGAGAGATTCTTCATTAGCAAACTGTGATGATTCTTCTTCAATACTCTGAATGATACGTTCTGTTTCTTTTACAGTTTGGTCTGATTTCTTCTGTATAAAATATTCTTTCAAATATTTGTCATACTCTGCATATGGTATACAGTAGACATTCAATGCACGGCCTGTTGAGAGTGAAACTTCACGAATAGTAAACTTGTCATTTGGATTTACCATTGCAACGCCAAGTTTGCTGCCTTCCATTGACATAACTACTATCTGCTTCTTTTCAACAATGTCATCCGGAAGCATTTTAAGCATGCTTTTATCAACTTTAATCTGCGCTTTTGATACCACATCACAGCCATATTTCTTTTTCAAATATGATGCAATTCTATCAAACGGCAGGTATTCTTTTTCCGTAAGTATCATATCAAGAGGCACATTTCGCTCTTTTGCAAGAGTGGTACATTCATTTAATTGTTCTCTTGTAAGCCAGCCTATAGATACAAGAATTTCTTCTGCAGAAAGTTCTTCTGCCGGTTTTGGCTCTGCAGGTTGTTCTTCAACTTTGGGCAGAGTTACAGTTGTAATACTATTAAAAACTTCATCAAAGTCTCGTCCAGAAATTGGAATAAACTGAGGTGTAAGATTTTGATACTTTTCTTTTATAAGTTGAATAATTTCTGCACGTCCTGCGCTATTCTCTTTATTAAGAATTACGAAGAAATCACTCTGCCGCTTATCCACTGGAATAAAACCTGATGATTTCATCAGGTTTAATTCAAAATTGTTAACATATTCTTTTTTTATACTATGTTTGAGTTTTTCCAGTTGATTAGACATAAAATAAATTCTAACTATAAACTATCTGCTACGGAACCTTCGCCGTCATTTATGATTTTCGGAGTAATCATAATAACCAGCTCACTCTTAGTCTTTTTAGAAATAACGTTTCTAAAAGCAGCACCTATTACAGGTAAATCACCTAATACCGGAACTTTTTGAACCGTCTTAGTATCTTCTTCCTGTATTAAACCGCCGATTGCAAGCGTTTCATTATCTTTAATACGTACATTCTTCAAATCTAAATTTCTTCTGCTCAGCAATGTTGCCTGCAAGTCATCTGATGATGCACCAGTCTGGGGATCATAAGTTTTTGCAGTTACCTGTCCGGCTTCTGTAGCGTATTCAGGTTTAATATTCAGAGTTACATAACCATCCGGTGAAATAAACGGCATTAAAGTAACTTTTATACCTTTATCTTTACCAATAGTATAAGTTCTTTGAACAGAACCGCTTGCACCTGTACCATTACTTGTAGAAGACAAGAACTCAGAAGTTACTTTTTCTACATAGTCTTGTGTTAGGTCAATAACAGATTCTTGACCATTAGTAATCAAAACTTTTGGATTTGCAAGTACTCTTGCCTTTTTATTTTCAATTAAATAACTCAACTGCCATGAAATATAAGCATTGTTACCAAAAAGTTCTTGATTTGGATCTCTTCCTGGAGCAGAATCCCTGCCTACAGTAGTATCACTTCCGCTAAATGAGAATACCCAGTTTCTTGAATCCAATCTCCAATCGTTGTGGAATTCTTTACTACCTTCTTCATTTAATTCAACGATTGAAACATCCAAATATGCTTGAGGTTGTTTTACATCATTTGCTTTAATAAATTTTTCAATCATATTCAGTTGTTCTAATGACCCGCCCATTAATGTGATGGTACCTCTTTGCGGGAAATAGGAAACTGAAAGGTTTTGTACATCAAAAGCAGCTGAACCTGTAGAAGCACCTGTCGCTGACACAGAACAAGCAACAATACCTTCACCAAGTTTTAATTCAGACTCAGAATCGCTTGAAGCAGCTCCGCCAGTCATTATACCAGCAGCACCACCTATAGCTGTTCCAACCCCTGGTGTAGGCGGTACGTATGCAGGAGCACCACCGCCTCCTCCGCCTCCAGCAGTTGAGCCACGTGAAGGAAGCAGCATTTCACAAATCATATTTGCCATTTCTGCAGGTGTTGTATGGTTTACTGCAAATGTTTTGGACAAAGGTTCTCTATCAAGCTGTGCAATTACTTTTTCAACAATTGCTGCATCAGATTTCATACCAAAAACGATAAGTTCGTTAGTTGCAGAGTTAACAGTTGCAGCATCAACTCCAGATAAACCAGGTTTTTTCATTCCGAAAACGTTTTTATTCAAGAAAGTTGCGATTTTTGCTGCTGAAACATATTTAACAGGGAATACCATCATTTCCTGTTTTGAGAAAGCTGCATTATCATTACTAGTTTTTGCAATAACAACTAACGTATTATTCTGCGTATAATAGTTTAACCCGCCAATTTGCAGAACCAAATCAAAAGCTTCATTAATTGGCATGTTAACTAAATCCAGGGTTACTTTACCTTTTACTGAGTTGTGAAAAACAATATTCATTCCAGCTTTATCAGCAAACATTCTTAACACCTGTTTTAAATCAGAATCTCTAAGAGATAATGTTATGCGTTCATTTTTATCAGTCAATTTAACATCGCCGGACAGCACTGTTGAATTTGAAACAGGCTCCATTGCATTATAATATTCTGCGATACCAGAAGGTGCCGTAAACGCTAATAATAACGCTGCTGACAAAAATCTCTTTATATGATTATATCTCATCTTCTTTCCCCTCCGAATTTTTTGTTTAAGTTTGAAACGTCATTATGAGTTAGTGCCCCTTCTGTTAAGATTTCGCCAATACCTGCTTTATAAGTGTTATTACCTAACTTAACGGTTACACTGTCCTGCATAATATTAACAACTTTGTAGTTATTAACCACATCACCTTTCTTTACCAGATAATCGTTACCTTCAATATTCAAAATAGCTGAAGGACTGTATTTATCATAAAGAATTCCTGATACTACGGTATCCATTACCCTTGCAGCATCAGAATTTTCATTTACTACATCCGGAGGCTCTACCAAATCAAACTTCGGCACATCGTTAACAAGCGTATTACCGCTTATATCACGATATGGAAGAAACGGATTTGCTTTCACAGTTCCAGTCGGAATTGATATTAAATCTTTTTTAGCAGTTGTTGCTGCTATTGGAACTGCAGCTAATGCAAGAGTGCTATTTCCTTCTGCCTCAATAGCATTTATACTGCCAAATGAAATGGCAGCACGGTAAATAGGCACAGATACACATAGCACCAGTATCGGTATAAGAACCACTTTCGAAAGTTTAAATTTACGCTTGCTCACCTTAGCGATTAATTCGTCTGTTGTAAGACTTGCAGCGTTTAATGACTTTTCTTTTTTCTTCATATAATTGCGCATATTCATTCTATACTTCTAACTATTAAATTGCTTCTCTCGTCTAATAACTATACAATAGTATGTAATGATTTAAATCCTATGTTTATACTATTCCATTCAACTTTATGCAAAGAATTGCATACTTGTATTTTACAGCACAAACCTATATTAATCATATCATACTTTTTTCAGATTGCAATTACAAATTAATTGTTAAAAAATGTAACATTGTTATTGAACATATTTAACGTAAGCATATGCATTAAAATCAAGCGAACCGAAAATTATTTTTACAAACTGCTCATTATAAGGCAGAAGTTTTACAAAATTGATACTATCTTGATCATAATCATCACTGGTTTCACAAGCTCTAACTTTACCTTTAAAAAATTGAGATTGGTAAAATAGGAGATTGATATCGTTGTTTTTATCTTTCTCTGCAATGACTTTATAAAAACCTTTATCCATAGGGACATCATCAATAACTAAATTTACAGGAATATTTAGGAGTACACCATCATCATCTTCTTTTTTTAGAGGATCAAGATTTTTTATATCGCTCTCCGGATTCAAATCTGGATGAAGGCTAGTACCGCCGCCGCCAATTTTTTTTATAAGCTTTTTCCTCTGCTTAGCTTCTTTTTTGGTCTGCTTTTCTTCTAAAGTGTTTATTGCTTCTTCAAACTCTTTATTTGTAATTGATTTTTGCCCGTCCCACGCGTGGTCAAGGCCGGAAAAATCATCCCAGCTGTCTTCTGCCTGACAGGACGGTACAAGAATTGTTATCAAAAGAATTAACAAAATCCGCTTCATACTCTATATTATTTAACAAAAATTTCTGAAAAGTAAAGCCTTGAATATGTAAAAACTTTTACTTTTTAATCGTATCGTGTATAATAATATTGTAATTACAAGAGAGAGTTAAATGGCTGATACCAATATAATAATTATTATAGTAGCATTTGTCGTAGCAATTGGTGCTATATATATATTATATTCTATAATTCTGTTTCAGGGAGGTAGCGGGAAAAAAGGAGATGAACTCCAGCTTTCTACAAAAAATATTCTGGATCAGGTCGAGGTTCTTTTTGATAAAAAAGAATATGCTCTTGTGCAGCTGCTTGCAACAAAATACCTTGACAGAGTACCAAGCCACATTGATGTAAGAATTTATCTTGCAAAGGCTTATTTTGAGGATAGGAAATACAATCAAGCAATAAGACAATGTTTAACGGTTCTTAAAAAAAGACCTGATGATTTAGAAACTCGTAAGGTGCTAGGCTCCTGCTATATAAGAAAACAGGCAACAACTAAGGCTATAAAAGAATACGAGTACCTGTTTGAACATTCAAAAAATGATAAAGACATAACCAGAACTCTTGCAGAACTATACAGAGAAACTGACCAGCTGTATTCCTCTATAAGTATTTATGAAGTTCTATCTGATTTGCTGGATATAGAAGATGAAGTTGCGGACGTACAGTCAATCCTGGCTGAGCTCAACGAACAGGTAAAGGATTATCCTGCTGCTTTTGAAGCTTACAAAAGACGTCTGGGAATTTACCCGAATGACGTGGATACAAATAGAAAACTCACTGAATTATACATAAAAATTAAAAATTATCCTGTTGCAATTGAAACACTTCTATATATGCTCACATTTGTTACAGATGGAAAAAATCTTCTGTGGGTATATGAAACACTTGTTTCTTTATACGTAGAATCAGAAGATTACGAAAAAGCAATTGAATATTCTGAAAAATTACTCGATATTCAAGGTTCCGACAAGTTTAAAGTAAGAAATGATATTGCAGCTTATAATATCAAATTAAACCGTCTGGGTGAGGGTATTGCAATACTAGAAGATCTTGCTATGATGTCACAGAACGGTTTTGATGTTACTCTCGAACTTGCTGACGCTTATATTCACCAGAAAGAATATCAAAAAGCTCTCGAAAAATACACACTACTCTTAGATAAAGCAACCCCTAGAGAGGCCAAAACTGTAAACCTTCTGCTTTGTGAATTGTACATTAAGTGGGCAGTTGATATGTCTGAACAGAACAAGTTTGACGAATCTTTTGAGTATTTAAAAAATGCTACTCAGTACAACACACTTAATCCAGAAATTTATTATAATGTAGCTAAAAATAATTATAAAAAGAAAGATTTTACTGCATGCGTAGAGGCTATTAATAAAGCGCTTGAATACGATAAACAAAATGAATATAAGTCAAAATATCTTCTAATGTTATCAGAAGCTCATCACCAGCTGGGTAATTTCTTTGAAGAGAAGAAAGCCCTAACTGATTTACTTAAATACGACGATAAAAATCCAGAAGGTCTTTATCGCGTTGGTTTGATGTATACCGCACAGCACGATATAAAAAATGCGGAAGATGCTTTTAAAAGAGCCATTTTATATAACCCTGAACTTATTCAAGCAAAATATAATCTCGCACTTTTATATGAGAGTAATAATAGAGACAAGGCTAAAGAACTTTATATGGAAGTTCTTGAGCAGGATCCTACTTTTGAAGAGGCAAAGAATGCCTTAGCTGATCTTTCAACCTCAGACTTCTTCTAATTCATTCACCCCTCCTCTGGAATAAATATCACCGTATCGCTGAGATAGTTTCTAACATCTTCCGCGCTGCAAGCTCTCGGAACAATACGCTGATAGTCTTGAACAATAGAGATAATGTCGTCCACTGACATTTTGATAATTCTTCTGCCTGATGATTCAATAATTCTTGCCATTTAAGCTTCCTCTTACTTACATATGTATTATCGGCAAAAATTTTTTAAACTTTAGAACAATCAAGCATTTACGTTAGGAAACACCTCTCCGCTTTGAATATAAATTTCAAACTCTTCTTGAATATTAACACTAGCAGCCGTTATAATGTACTCATCAAAATGGAATTTTTTAAACTTTTGCGCAGGCTTTCCAAGCTTGTATTCAGCCTCAAATCTTGTCCACTCATTGTAGAACTCCTCAAGAGTATTACACTTAAACCCCATTCGTTTTGAAATATCTTCAAATTCTCTTATTTTAATTTTTTCAATATCTACACCACAGTCATAATCCGAGAATGCAAGTGCTATAAAATCATTGCTGTGACTTACGCTGAAAAACTTCTTCCTGTTTTTAAGAAACGGCTTTTTACCATTAAAGACAATATTTCTATCCTCAATACCGTAAAAATCGCGTAATATTCTATCAACCATCAGGTAAGAAAAACAATGTTCATTCCATTTTTTGGGATTAGAAATTTCCTTTTTCTGAAACTGCTTCAAAAGCTCCATATGCACATTATCAGCATCAACTATTTCAATAACAAAAATATCCATAAGTTTATTATAAAACAAAATCGGGCGGATGAAAATTCATCCGCCCGACTCATTATAAATCTCTAACTACTTAGAAGCGCCTGATTTCTCGATAATTTCTTTTTCGATATTTGCAGGAACTTGTTCGTATTTTTGGAATTCCATAGAGAATGTACCACGTCCTTGAGTATTTGATCTCAAGTCAGTAGCATAACCAAACATGTTAGCCAAAGGAACTGTAGCTCTTACGATAACGTTTCCTGTATTACCTACAGGTTCCTGACCTTCTACACGGCCTCTTCTTCTTGAAATATCACCAATGATTGTACCTGTAAATTCATCAGGAATTTCGATTTCAACCTTCATCATAGGTTCAAGAATACAAGGTTGAGCTTTCTTAGTACCATCCTTAATAGCCATTGAACCGGCGATTTTGAATGCCATTTCAGAAGAGTCAACTTCGTGGTATGAACCATCATAAAGTTCAACCTTAACATCAATCATAGGATATCCAGCTAAGATACCGCCTTCAAGAGCTTCTTCCATACCTTTTCTTGCAGGTTCGATGTATTCCTTAGGAATAGCACCACCGACGATTTTGTTTTCAAATACAAATCCTGCGTTTTCTTCTGCTGGAGAAATTCTAATTTTAACGTGTCCGTATTGACCTTTACCACCTGACTGACGAACAAATTTAGAATCTTGATCAGCGTTTCCTCTGATTGTTTCTCTGTAAGCAACCTGAGGTTTACCGATATTTGCTTCTACTTTGAATTCTCTTAACATACGGTCAACGATAATATCAAGGTGAAGTTCACCCATACCAGAGATAATTGTTTGACCTGTTTCAGAATCAGATTTAACTCTGAATGATGGATCTTCTTCAGCAAGTTTCTGAAGAGCGATACCCATTTTATCCTGGTCAGCTTTTGTTTTTGGTTCAATCGCAACAGAGATAACCGGTTCAGGGAAAGTCATTCTTTCTAAGATGATAGGAGCCTTTTCGTCGCAAAGAGTATCACCTGTTGTTGTATCTTTCAAACCAACTGCTGCACAGATGTCACCAGCGTAAACTTCATTTTCTTCAAGACGTTGGTCTGCATACATACGAACTAATCTTGAAATACGTTCTTTCTTTCCGTTAGTTGAGTTAAGAACGTAAGAACCTGAAGTAATAACACCAGAGTAAACTCTTAGGAATGTCAAACGTCCCACAAATGGGTCTGTCATAACTTTGAATGACAATGCTGAGAATGGTTCATCATCAGAAGAATGTCTTTCTGTCTTAGTACCGTCTTCTAATTCACCTTCGATTGCCTTAACATCAACCGGAGATGGCATATAGTCAACTACGTTGTTAAGAAGAAGTTGAACACCTTTATTTTTGAATGCTGTACCACAGCATACAGGAACAATTTTGTTATCACAAACAGCTTTTCTCAAAGCAGCCTTTAATTCGTCTACAGTGATTGAATCAGGATCTTCAAAGAATTTTTCCATCAAAGCATCGTCTTCTGAAGCAATAGCTTCAACCATTGCATCGTGATATTCTTTAGCTTTTTCAGCCATATCGGCAGGAATATCTTCTTCCCTGATATCTGTACCTAAGTCATTTGTATAGATTTCAGCTTTCATTGTCATAAGGTCAATCAAGCCTGTAAATTTATCTTCAGCACCGATAGGAAGCTGGATAGGAACAGCATTAGCACCTAATCTGTTTTTAATCTGATCAACTACTCTGTAGAAATCAGCACCAGTTCTGTCCATTTTGTTAACGAAAACCATTCTAGGTACTTCGTATCTGTTAGCTTGCCTCCAAACTGTTTCTGATTGAGATTGAACACCGCCTACTGCACAGAATACAGCAACAACACCGTCCAATACACGTAATGAACGTTCTACTTCAATAGTGAAGTCAACGTGGCCCGGGGTGTCAATAATGTTAATCTGGTGTCCTTTCCATTCTGCTGTTACAGCTGCAGATTGGATTGTAATACCTCTTTCTTTTTCTTGTTCCATAAAGTCAGTTACAGCTGCACCGTCGTGAGTTTCACCAATTTTATGTGTTTTTCCTGTATAGAACAGGATACGCTCAGTTGTAGTGGTTTTACCTGCATCGATGTGAGCAGCAATACCAATATTTCTGATCTTTTCTAATGGAGTTTTTCTAGCCATTTTCTTAGTTTCCTTATATTTTACTACTACGATTTACTGTGATTACCAGTTAAATTTATTGTCACATAAACATATTTTCTGTACAAGGTGGTACGGATTTTGTCACCTGTAAGACTGCGAGAAAAGCTTCAGCTAGTCTGAAAAACTCCACATCCCTGAATGTAACATTTTAAACAAAATGTTACATTATATTTGTATTGACGGCATAAATAGCTAAAACTTTAGAGTTAACCGATAAATCGTTACAAAAGTTTACAATGTATTTTCGTAAAAATAATGCTTAAATACCGCTCTATCATTGCTGTCGTAACATTTTGTTTAAAATGATATGTAAAATAAGAAAAAGGAGTTATAAAATGAGCGGATTTAGCGGTATCAACCAGTTTGGCAGTTTAACAACACAATCAGGCCAAAGATTGACATTTAAAGATTTTGACAAAGACGGCGATGGAACAATTACTCAAGATGAATATGATACGGTTATGAAAGAAATGAAGCTTGATGCTGTCGAATTGTCTGGTGTTGATAAAAATGGCGACAAAGTCGTATCCGAAGATGAATTCGCAGAATGGGAACAAAAAACTGAAATGCAAGCTGCTGTTAATAATATGGCAGGAACGATAAGCAAGGATTTCTCCGGAAAGACTTCCTCCCTGAGTGAAGTTAGTACCGCCTTAAAAGAATATTTTGAAGAATTTGCAGCTTCTTATACGGGGGAGGTATCGGGTATGGCAGAAGCTTTCAAGACCGCCCTTCCTGCTAAATACGAAGAAATTAAGAGCTCTATTCTTTCTAAAGACCCTAATACGATAAAATCTAATGTCCTTGATGAAATCTATACCGATTTAACAGAACCAAAAGGCGATGGCAGAGCTGAGGTAGAAGCAATGCCTGCTGCTACAGCTAAACGTATTGCCAAAGAATTAGAAGCCGAAGCTGATAAGTTTATAAAAGGATATAATGGAGAAAATCTGCAAACAGATTTAAAAGCTCATCTGGAAGAATATATGAATAAGTCTGATGCAGAAAAGCTGAAAGATGCCGCAGCCAAGTTCAACGCCAGCGCAGCTTCTTTCGGAGCCATGATTGATAACGGTGCGGATTTAACCAAACTGAAAGAATATGCAAAAGAATTTCTTCTTGCCGCATTAGACAAAGGTGTTACCGTAAAATTAGGCGGAACAACTATTAAAACTGAAGCTGCAATCACGACTGCGCTTAAGAAATTCTCTGACGGCGATGAATTAAAAGCTGCTATGGAAGAAGTTATTGCAGAGCTTAATACTGAGACATTAAAAAATACTCTAATCAAAGAAGAAGAAATTAAAGCTCAGGAAGCTGCTGATAAAGCCTTCACAGATATTAAGGGTGATGCTTATAAAGTTGATGCCAGTTTGATTGATTATTCTTCTATAGATGGATACTTCAATAATGGAGAAATATATGAACGCGGCAAAGGTTGGGGCGGTTCAAGAGATAAGGCTTATGCAAAAGGTCAAGAAGTACTCAGCAGTGATACATTAAAGAACCAAATGAAGGCACAAATTACGTCTATGCTTGAAGCTAAGGGCATTTCTTTTGATAAAATTGCAAACATTTTTGAAAACATTTATAACCAATCTATATCAGATACTCTTAATGCAGACGGTATGATTACCGGAAGAGGTGCAAGAGGACTGAGCAAAAAGGGTAAAGCTTATATTAACATAAAAAATATGGTAGATTCTTTTGTTAATACATTCAATACAAATATTGCAAAAGCAATTAATGAAATGAATGCATCTGATAAAGACATGGATACAATTGATTTAGATTATACACAGGCTGGAAAGGATGAAAACGGAAATCCTATTACGCAGGATGGTGTTGACATAAGTACATTGTATGCTTCTGGAAACAAACTAACCACAAAGAAAAAAGGAGCAGACTATTACGTTTCATTAGCTGAAAAAATGATAGACAATATGAAGTCACAGCTGCTTAAAAAAGCAAAAGCCATGTGTGATGCTAATGGTGTAACGTTTGATAATAAAGTTTTTGACACAATGTTCAATAACGCAAAATCTGTTGCAATTAATAAAGGTGTAACAGGTGTAAACGCAAAAGGTGCATCTGTAAGCTTTGGGGGTATCGCAGGCGGAACCGGCGCAGGTGTTGCCGGAGGTGTAGCACATGCTGCAATTACAGTTGCTGCTGCTAAGGCAGGAGGACTTGCCGGATCTTTCGGAGGACCTGTTGGTATTGCAATAGGTGCCGGAATTGGAGCTATTGTAGGCGGCATAGCTTCCCTCTTCGGTTCAGGAAACCACTCATCCTGCACTCTTGACACAAAAACTCTTCTTGATACACTCACAAACGAGTTTAAAACTAATTATACAGCCTGGGTTGAAGCAGAAGCGGCTGAAGCAAAGAATAAGAAATAAAGAAAAAAAGGCGGAACGCATATGCGTTCCGCCTTTTTTGAATATATTTAAACACTTACTTTCATAGTGTTTGCAATAATTTCATTGAAGCTGTCTGCCTTCAAACTTGCACCGCCAACTAGTGCACCGTCGATATCTGATTGTGACATTTGCTCTTCAATTGTAGAAGGTTTTACAGAACCGCCGTAAAGAATTCTGATTGCATCACCGGCTTTTTCAGAAGAAACTTCTTTTACAACGTTTCTAATCATAGCGATTACTCTGTTAGCTTCTACGCTGTCGCAGGTTTTACCTGTTCCGATAGCCCAGATTGGTTCATAGGCGATAACTGATTTAGCCACTTCTTCTTCGCTTAAACCGTTCAATGCTGCACGAATTTGAGTTGCGATGTGCTGGTCTGTTACACCGGCTTCTCTTTGTTCAAGAGTTTCACCGCAGCAGATAATTGGAATTAAACCGCCTGCTAAAATAGCTTTTGCTTTTTTATTAATCATTTCATCTGTTTCAGAGAAGTATTGTCTTCTTTCGCTGTGTCCGATGATTACATAAGAGCAGCCAGCATCAGCTAACATTTCAACAGAAACTTCACCGGTGAAAGCACCTGACTTTTCCCAGTGGCAGTTTTGACCTGCAATAGCAATTTTATCACCGCCGCATCCGCAGTTGCATCTTTCTGTTTCTACAACATTTAATGAAGTAAATACAGGTGCAATAACTACTGTTGGTAATTGCTGAGCTGTGAAATCTTTTGTAAAGCTCTTTATACCTTCAAACAAAGCTTTTGCATCAGCTTGAAGTAAATTCATTTTCCAGTTTCCCGCAATAATTGGTTTTCTTGACATAATTATTCTCCTTCTTTATACACCCGAATTGTAGAATAAAAAAGGTTTAAAATCAATCTTAAGCCGATATTGATGTGCTTATGCCTTCCATTATATTGTAGAAATCTTCTTTAGGCAGTGTAGACATAGTTTTCATTGCATAGGATAAAATACTGACCTTGTCATACCATCTTCTGGAATTTGAAATTTTATAAAGTCCGAGAACTCTGTCAATTCCAATACTTACTTCCTGATTTTCATCATCATCTTCTTCATGCATTTCTTTTATCTGCTTAACAACATTAGTAAGATCTCTTGATAAAGCTCTTCTTCTTTCTTCATCCATGTCTTTCAGCAATGACAATGCTCTTTCAGTATGTTCATTTGAATCGTACCAGCGTCTGTTCATCAAATCCTCTCCCAATACACATTTTAATTATATTCGAACACTGGCAATATGCAATCATACATTTGGTTGAACCGGCTAAATTTAAGAATTAATACTGCCCAGTAATCCAATAACATTTTGTGCTTTAAGGTTTCTAGAAGAAGCTAAAAGAGTGGCAGATGCCTGCTGTAAAATCTGGTAACGGATGTAATTTGAGGACTCCTCTGCTATATCGGCATCTCGCATTG